>DAOTYB010000001.1:0-18651 GCA_034435315.1 Anaerolineae bacterium
GCCATCTCACCCACGATGTAGGCAGGCACGTGCGACTCGCGCGAATGCGTCGCTGGCATCACGCGCTCGGGCGCGCCTTCCATCATACGCCGCATAAACTCGGCGCGATCGCGCACCAGCGTTTGCACGCCCGTCGGCGTGAGCGAACGCAACGCGCGTACCGTCGGCGCAGCAAGCGGAAAGGCGAGCGCGGGCAGTTCGCTCACGGCTACGTTGTCGCGCGTTGCCTCCGTGGACGATTCGAGCGCGCGCGCGGGTGCGCTTTCGGCGAACTCGACGCTGGGCTCGCGCATTTCGACGGTGCCCCAATCAAAGCGGGTTTGTCCAGCGAGCGCGTCCAGAATGTGCGCGAGATACGACTCGGCGGACGCTTTTTTGCCGCCGCTGATGATCACATAGTCCTGCGCGCGCGTCAGCGCGACATACAACAATCGCTTTTCTTCCGCCGCCGCGCGTCGCGCGGTCTGCTGCTTGAGCAACCGATACGCGGCAGGTTCGATGCGTTCCCCGCGCGCATCGTACCCGCACACCGCCACGCCTTCCAGACGATCCACGAGGAGCACGTTGGTCTGGGGGCGCGGCGCGCGTGACGCATCGGGCAGAATGACGAGGGGGAATTCCAAGCCCTTGGCGCGATGGATGGACATTAAACGCACAGCATCCTTCGCTTCGATGACTGCTTCGCCTTCGCGCACTTCGTACGCGGTCAGGTCGCGCAGATACGCGTTGAATTCGCTCAAGCGAACCAGCCCCGTCCGTCGCGCGAGCGCGAGGAGTTTTTCCACATTCGCGCGACGACGTTCACCATCGGTGAGCGCGGTGAGTGTCGCGAGATAATCCGTATCGGCAAGGGCTTGCTTTAACACGTCGAGAATCGGCACGCGCCCGACGCGCGCCCACAAGCGTTCGAGCGAGGCGCGCGCAAATTCGACGCGCGCGCGTTCGTCGTCTGGCATATCGTCGGGAATGGTGCGCAGGGCTTGGCGCAACGCTACACCATTGCGGCGCAAGCGATAGAGTGTTTCATCGCTGAGCGCGTAGAGTGGCGAGCGCAAGACAATTGCCAGCGAGAGGTCGTCATGTGGATTATCGAGTGCGCGCAAGAGATGAATCAGATCGCGCACCTCGCTACGATCGTAATAGCCCCTGCCTGCCAGCGTGAGGTACGGAATCCCGGCACGCTTGAAGGCGTCTTCGTAAATCGTCAGGTGCGTTGTGGCGCGGAACAAGAGCGCAACGTCGCTCCAACGCAGCGCGCGGTACGCGCGCGCGTCCTTGTCCCAGATCGCCAGACCTTGCGCGATCAGCGCGCACAAGCGACGCGCAAGTTCCTCCGCCTCGCGCTCGCGCGTTTCGCCGCGCGCGAGCGCGTCATCTGGAATTTGAATGATCTCGATGAGCGGTTCGCGATCGGGCGATGCACGCGTGGAATGTAACGATGTGTAGGGAATTTCGTACGGCGCGCGTTCCCCTTCCACCGCAAAGATGCGCTCGAACAGGTGATTGAACGCTTGCACCAGTCGCGTATGCGCGCGGAACGATTCGCTGAGTGGAATGAGTGCGTCCTCACCCCAGTGTCGGCAAAGGTCTGTTTGCGTTTCGGTCAGGACCGCGACCTCGGCGCCGCGAAAGCCATAGATGGATTGTTTGCCATCGGCGACGATGAACAAACGATTGGGTTCATCGGGAGGCGCGAGCGCGTACACAATATCACGTTGCGCGGCGTTTGTATCCTGAAACTCGTCCACCAGCACACACGCAAATTCCGCGCGATACCGTGCGCGCACGTGGGGATGCCGCGTGAGGAGCGCGCGCGTCTGTTCTTCCAAATCGTTGAAATCGAGCGCGCGCAACGCGGCTTTGGCTTGCGCATATCTGGCACGCGCGGCGCGCCAGAGCGCGCGCCACTGGAACACGCGCATTGCCGCGCGGCGATCATCCTCACCGATTTCGAGCGCGTACGTGTCAACGAACGCTCTGGCAAGATTGCGGAAGGTCATCATCATCCGCCGCGCCGTTGCCACATCCTCCCACGCCGATTTGCTGCAACGTTGCCGACCTTGCTCTCCGCGAGACGACGCAACGCGTCGAGCGCGTGTTCCTCGAGTGCGTCCAGATATTGTGCGAATGTCGCACGGACCAGTTCCAACTTGTCGTCCGCTCGAGTTGCCGCGTGCTGTCGAAGCCACTCTGCCGCCGCGCGCCACGCGGCATCGTTTACCAGTTGCGTCAATGCCTGGCGACGTGCGCTCTGCCAGCGCGCTGCCCACCACGCCACGAGCGTGTCCGCATCGTCGGAGAGTTGCGCGAATGCCTCCTCCGCCGCGGCGCCCATCTGGAACAGATGCCGCAGTGTGGTGCGAAGCGTCTCGATGTCGTACTCGTTCAAGAGTTCGAGCGCGTCCCCGCCCCTTTCCGCCAGATCAGTCAGCACGGCGTCTATGGCTTCTTCTTGCAGAATTTTCGCATCCGCTTCGTCCAGCACATCAAAGCGCGGATCCACACGCGCTTCGACAGGATTGGCGCGCAAGAGGCGCGCACAGAGTGAATGAACGGTGCCGATCTGCGCGTGGTCTATCTGGGCGCGATGTGCCACCCAGCGCGCTACATCTGGCGCCGTGGCATCTGCCGCGCGCGCTTCGATGGCGCGACGCACGCGGTCGCGCATTTCGCTGGCGGCTTTTTCGGTGAAGGTAATGGCAACCAGTGAGGGGAGCGCGTAACTTTCGGCGAGGAGCGCGAGGTATCGTTCGACGAGGACGCGCGTTTTGCCTGCGCCTGCGCCAGCAAGCACCACGAAATTCTTACCGCGCGCTTCGATCGCGCGTTGTTGATTGGCAGTGAGCATCATGTTCTATGACGAAAGACGAAGAAGGACGGCGTCACCCCACGCGACAGAGTGAGGCGAATTCGCAGTGGGCTTGACATCTACCATTCTCAAATTGGGTTGGTGCAACCGCAAACTCGCCTGCGCGCGCGGGCATCACATAGCGATTGATGTGTTCCTTCGCCGCATTCAACCACTCGTGCCGATCCACCTTGCTCAATTCGCCGCTGGTTTTTGCGCTGTGAATGTGTAGAAAGAACGCATCGGCAACGCGATGCCTGAGCGCTTGTGCCGCGAGAACGTAAATCGGCAGTTGCAAGTTGCGTCCTTCGATTACCTCACGCGCGCTGATGGGCGTGCTGCCGGTTTTGTAGTCAATCAACACCACTCCTGCGCGGGTGCGATCCATCCGATCTATTTTTCCGATGAGGCGGATGGTACCGCTCGGCAACTCGAGTCGCAGGGCGGGTTTGCCCGCAAACCCAAACGGCACTTCGAATGCAAAAGGCACGGGCGCATCATCGCCAGAGCGTTCCGCTTCCGCCGCCAAAAGTCGCAACAAGCGACGCATCATCTCAGCGCGCTCGCTCTGCCACCACGCGGTTGGACGAAACGCCAGACGACTCGGCGCATCGGCGAGTAATCGTTCGGCAGTGGCTTGCAAGATGCGTTGCGCCTCGTCTAGCGTCGAAGGAGTAACGACGAGGTGGCGCGCTTGAAATTCGCGATAGGTCTCGGCGAGAATCTCGTGGTACAGCGCGCCCAGGGTGAGCGCATCGAGTCCTTCCTGGGGGTCGGTGATTTCTTCCAGTTGCAAAAGGCGTCTGGCGAAAAAGCGAAAGCCACACGCGCCCCACTCGTTGAACTGCGACGCGCTCCACAGATAATCGTCACCGAATTTGTGCGCGAACTCGGCGCGCAATTGTTCGTCACGGATGACGCCATTGAATTCGTCGCGTACGGATGCCTCGCGTCGCGCTTGGATTTCGCGAGCCAAACGACTGTGCTGCCACGTGGGCGATGTGTGTTGTAACTGCGCTTCGAGCGCGCACACAGACGCATCGCCTTGCGCGAGCGCGCGCGTGAGGGCGACTCCCAGTTCGAGGCGCGAAGCGGCGTGAACAATCGTTGGCACCTCATTGAGCGAGAGCGTCGTTTGGGGAATGTCCGCGAGAATCGCTTGCACCGCATCGAGATACGGCGATGGATAGAGCGGATTGGCATCGTCGTCGTAGGTGGCGTAGGTGAGAGTCAATCTCTTGCGCGCGAGGGTTACCGCCTCGTAAAAGAGGGTCGTTTCGTCGTGCCATTCGCGCGCCAGCGACACGCCTGCCGCGCGCAGCGCGTCGCGTTCTGCGGCGGTGAGGAGCGGGTCTTCGGGTGGGCGGAGCGGAAACTCGCTTTCGATGAGACCACCAAGAAAAATATATTCCTTTGGCACGCCGCGCGCCTGCAGGACGCTAGAGATGACGACGCGTCCGTCACTGGTTGGTGCTGCCGCATACGTTGCCGCCTCCAGCGCGTCTTGCAGATCGGCGAGAAAATCGCGCCACGTCAGTTCACCTTCGTTCAGAATCTCTGCCGCATCAAGGATGCCGCGCAAAAGGTTCGTCCACTCGGTTAACGCGCCCAGATCGCGCGCGACGATGTCGGGCGTGTCGCCCTGGCGCGCGCGTTCGATCACGCGCAAACTGGTGGTATCGGTGTTGAATTGTTCGGGAAAGTGTTGCTGTTGCCATTCTTCCGCGCGCGGGTCGGGTCCGACGAGTTGTTCGATCCACGCAACATACTCGCGCGCGGTCGCACGTTCGGGGGGCGTGATGCGGTCGAACCAGCGCGCTAGTTGCTCGCGCAGTGTGGCAAGTGTTGCCGCGTCGAGTTGGGTCACAAGGCGCGTATCGGGTTCATCGGCGCGCCATGGTGTGGTGGGCTGGACAAATGCCGCCAGCCATTGGGCGCGTCCTTTGACGACGATCGCCTCGCGCGCGATCTGCTCGATGCGCACCACCGCATCATCATTCAGATCACGCCAGAAAAAGTACGGTGAATGGAGCGCGTCGCGCGTATCGCGCCAGGGAAAATCATTCGCGCTGAGTGTGAGGAGATTGACGAGCGCGGCGATGAGCGGATTAGACAAAAGTGTCATTCCTTGCTCGATGTGGAACGGGATGGCGAACTCGGCAAAGATTTCGCGCACCAGGGTTTGATACGGCTCGAGGCGACTAAAGAGAACGCCGATGGCGTGGGGAGGTGTGCCATCGAGGAGCAAACGTTTGACCGCGCGCGCAAGTTGAAGCGACTGCAAGTCGCGGCAAGCCACCGCCATGCCGACCTGCGTCGGCAATAGATGTTGTCCGCGCAGGCGGACATCGCTCTGCGTTGCGGCAAATTCATTTGCCCAGATTTGCCCCAAATGTGAAATGCACCCGGGTCTCTCGCACGGCACATCACCGAAGGTCGCCAGCGTTCGCGCCAGACGAGTGTGCGCCCGTCGGTCGGCTTGGTGTGTGAGTGTCACATCGAGTTGCGGCACGCGCGCAGCAAGTTCGTCGAGGAGCGCGCGCTGGGTGGGAGTGAATTCGTCGAATCCATCAACGGCAATGTAGGCAAGGTGGGCATAGAGACGGGAATCGGCGCGCAAAGCATCGAGCGCGAGCCAGCCCATCCCTTCACGGTCGGCAAGGTGGTGTTCACGCATCAAGTTCTGATACGCTGTGTAAATGGTCGCCAGATCGCGTTGAGGCGACTGCAAGTCGCGGCAAGCCACCGCCATGCCGACCTGCGTCGGCAACGGAGATGGTCCACTTGGCGTGGCGGCAAATTCATTTGTCCCAATTTGCTCTGCAGGTTGGGGCGACTGCAAGTCGCGGCAAGCCAGAGCGACACCGACCTGCGTCGGCAACGGAGATGGTCCACTTGGCGTTGCGGCAAATTCATTTGTCCCAATTTGCCCCAAATCTAAATTCGCGAATCGTCTGGGCGAGACCAGATTTTCCTTGAGTTCCGCAATGAGGTCAGCGACCGCGTGGATGAAGCCAGGTTTCTCGGCGATGGGAGCAAAGTACGCCAGTTGATTCGTCGCCGCCAGTTGGCGCACGATGGCGCGCAGGAGACGGTAGCGCGCGGGGTGAGAGAGCAGGGTCACCGGCGTTCCAGCCGCATCGAGCAGGTCGCGATAGAGCGCGTGAAAATCGGTGAGCGTTACACCCAGGATGGCTGGCGCCAACGCACCGAGGCGCTCGCGGAACGCGACAAGTTGCGCGTGGGAAGGAACAATGACAAGGCAGCGCGCGATCGGCGCGTGTGCGCTGGCGGTGCGAATCTGCTCGATGAGGTATTGCGTTTTGCCCGCACCCGCAGGTGCGGTGAGGAGACGGAGCGGCATAGATGATGAAGGACGAAGGAACAATGAGCCAATTGCCCAATGAGCCAATGAGCCAAAGGACGAAGGAACAATGAGCCAATTGCCCAATGAGCCAATGAGCCAAAGGACGAAAGGCGAACGGCTATTCGATATCCAAATCCAGCGATAACTGTTGCGCGGATTCTTTCATTGCTTTGATGGTGGGATCGTCCTCGCTCAAGGGTTGCTCAGCGGAGGATTCCATCTCGAACTGGATGCCCAGCCGCAAATGTTTCAAAGGCATACGCGCAGCAGGCGAGACGAAACTGCGAAACAGGTCTGCCCAACTTTCTGGTGGCACCGCGCCGCGAATGATAATCTTTTTGATTGCTTTGCCTTTGGATGGTGAGGGTGGTGTTTGTCCAAAGACTGGCGCGGTGGGACTGGCGCCCTGACCACCTGGCGCGACCGGTGCAACTGGTTTATCGCCTGAAGGCGGTGCCGTGACGGTTGGCTCTTCGGTGAAGGGTGGAATGATCCAGATACCTTCTTCAGCAGGATCAAGCGTGATTGCTTCACCGCACCAGCGTTTTTGGAGATTGTCCACTTTTAATCCGCGTCCAATGCCAATCAAGCGATCCTCGCACGCTTGCGACAATCCTTGAGTCACCGCTTCGCGCGAGGCAATCATCGGTTTATCGGTGTAACGCAGAAACGCATCTATCGCATCGGCGAGACGGATGCCGCCTTCTTTTGGAATCAAGCCAACTTGTTGCAAAGTAACCGTGCCCACTTTACGCAAAATCCATTCTTCTTCTTCCACCAGTTGTTTCCAGACCAGATTGAGATGTTCGGCGAAATCTTTTTTGGCGTCCGTCAGCGCGATGATGTTGAGCGCTTGCCCTTCCACGCGCGCGACATTGGTGTACGCGCTGCCGAGCGTATCGTTAACACTCGCGCGCGCGGCTTTGAGTCGCCCGGCTAAATCTTCGAGTTGTTCCGCGTCGAGTTGGCTTTTGTAATCGCGCTGGACGGCTTCGAGCGCGGCTTGCTCGCGCAGGGCTTGGCGCAAACGATTCAAGCCGCGCGGCGAGGGGAGGAGAAAAAGCAAGGTGTTGCGGAATTGCCGTTCGCGTGTGCCGCATTTCTGGCTGAGCGCGAGGAGACGATTTTCGATTGCCGCTCTATCGCCGTTGTCGGGTAACGCAAAGGAGGGTGGCATAATCAGCAAGGTCAAGGACTTTTGCTCTGGCAAATCGGTTTGCGGATCAACAAGGACGCGCCACGTCGCCGTGCTGGGCTTGGTGGCTTTGACCTGTTGCTCCAAAAGTTGCACAATCTCCAGATCGAAATCTTCGGCTTGGAGTGGCTGGCGATACTGGACGATGAGTTTGGTCAAGGTAGGTTTGACGCCAAACCAGTAACGCTTGCCGAGCATCCCCGCGCTGGCAGTGTGTAAGAAAAAGCCGCGTTCTTCGAGCGCGAGCAACGCGCCATCGGTGTAATTCCAATTGAGCGATGGGCGCGAGCAAACGAGTTTGAGGTCTTTGCTGCTATAGCCCGCGCGCTCGGCTTGTCCACCGAACGAACCGAGCAGAATCGCCGCGGCGAGACCCTGCGCGATCTTTTCACGCGCGTACTCTTCGCCGCGTTCTTGATCGAGCAACGTCGCATTGGCTTTTTCGCCGATTACGTCCGCCGCAACGACCGATTGATAGCCCACACCCCATAGTCGCGTGAGGTTCGCTTGCAGCGCGTCAATCGTCCAGCGAACGTGACAGGGTTGGATGAGGGGTTGCGATTGCGTGTTGGTCTCGCGCCGTTGCCACAGATCGCCGACGATGCTGGCGAGGAGACGCAAGACGCCGCGCGTGCGTTGAAAATCGGGATGCGCGCCCCAGCGCAAGTACAGCGCGTCAATCAATTCGGGATGAAAGGGATAAGCATTGAGGATGCGCTCTTTGTAGGTCGCTTTGGTCGCATCGCTGGGCAATTCTTTTTCGTGTTGACGATACAAGTTGAGGTATGCCGAAGCCACCCGCGCGTGTTCCGCTGGATCGCCCAAGTCTTCGAACAAGCGGCGGCGCACCACCTCGTAGATTTCTTCGTCGGCGACGGGTTTGACATCCGCGCCCATTCGCCCAAACCGTTTTTCGAGTCCCTGCAAAATCTCTTGCCCTTTTTCCGAACTCGCCACTTCCATATGACTGGCGGGCAAGGTCGCGACGACTGCCGCGCCTTTGACCTGATGGATTGCTTCGCTCAATTGCTGGATGAACGAAATCGTCTGGTCGCACAGGGTGGTCTTGCCAACATTCACCGCCGCCGCGCCGACGCAATAGTCGGCGATTTCGTCGAGCAGGATGAGGCAGGGGGAAGCGGCGCGCAGAATCTCGACGAATAATCCTTGCGGCACGGTGCGATTCTGATCGTTTTCGGCAATTCTGGCGTACAACTCTTTGCCGCCGAGTTGCAGCGCCAGTTCGCCCCACAAGGTGTGGGTTTGCACACCTTCTTTGGTTTTGCGCCCCTGAGTGGCATCGCACGTTTGATGCGTGAACACGGCGACGTTGCACGCGCGCCTGGGGAGTTGTCCACCGATGGCATCGCGCAATTCTTTGCATGCCGCCGATTGGCGAATCACATCAGCGTGTCTGGCGAGGTGCCAGAGCGCGATGAGAATGTGTGTCTTGCCGCCGCCAAACGAGGTTTGCAAACTGATGATGCGGTCGCCGCTCTCACTTTGCCCTGCGAGTGCTTTGCTCACTTTGGAGAGGACGTTTTTCAGTCCGGTGGTGAGATACGTTTTCTGAAAGAACGCTTCGGGGTCAAGGTACACTTCGGGCGCGGTGCCTTGCGCAACAGCCCACAGGTTTGCAGCAAAGACCGCTTCCGCAAGTTGTCCTTTGCGAATGTCTTCGTGGGGAGTGGCAATGGCGTACCAGGGTTTTAGGTCTGGCATAGGGACTCCTTTGCTGACGATGAGTTATCGGCGCGATTCGGTTTCGAGTACTTGAGCCACGAGGGGTCTCAGAGTGGGGATAAGCGAGGTTGCCGTCTCCCAAACGATCGTCGCGTCCGTTCCAAAATACGCGTGAATCAACTTGTCGCGCATTCCTGCCATTTTCTTCCACGGTACAGTGGGATATTGCTTTCGGACGCTGGCAGGAACATGCTTCGCGGCTTCGCCAATCACTTCGATCGCGCGCACGACAGCCATATACGTCTTGTCATCCTGAACAAACTGATCAAAATCGAGACCTGCGGTGAATGTCTCGATCTTGTCCATCATCGAAATAATGTCGCGCAAATAATCCAGGTGTCCACGCGCGGTCATACCGTCACCACCTCGCGCAAGATACGCTCACCGATTTCGCCTTTCAGCGCGCGGCGCGGCA
This sequence comes from Anaerolineae bacterium, assembly GCA_034435315.1. Taxonomy (GTDB): domain Bacteria; phylum Chloroflexota; class Anaerolineae; order UBA4142; family UBA4142; genus VGOB01. The sequence continues at coordinate 9,569 of DAOTYB010000001.1, forward strand.
CCAAATCCACTTTGACGCCGAGTTGCCTGGCGAGATATTCTTCGAGATCCATAAACTTGAACAAATCAGGGGCTTGTTCAAACTCTACCAGAATGTCCAGGTCGCTACGGCGTGATTGTTCGTTGCGCACATACGACCCGAACACACCGAGCGATTTGACGCGATAGCGTTTCGCCAATTCAGGCATTTGTTTTCTGAGTATCGTCATCGAACGGCGCAAACTAATCGGCTTGCGTTTTCGATTCGATTTGTTCATCGGCATTCTTCTCCTCGCGCTTATTATAGCCGCCAATTTGACACGATGCAATTCCAACCATCCAACTATCCAACTATCCAACCATCCAACTATCCAACTATTACAACAACCGTTCCTGCGCATCCTTCTTTTTCGCTTCAATCCTGAACGTCTCGCGTTCACCCAGCAGCGCGCTCACCAACTTCCAATCCTCCGTTTCGCGCGGCAGAACCTCGAACAATGCTTGCGCCAGTTTCCAGAACCGCGCATCGTCCAGCAAGCCGCGCTGCCACAGAAACGCGACGAGATCGCCGCGCTGTTCCTGCTTCCACAACCGCATTGCGTGATGCAGTTGATCAATCAGCGGCGCGTCCGCATCATCGCCGAGCCGCCGCCGCTCGGCGCGATCCGCCAACAGCGCCAGTCGCACCGTCGCGCCATCCACAACGAACAAGCCGCGACGCCGCGCCACCTCCATCGCGCTTTCCGCGCCGCCGCCGATTTGCACAACGAGCCGCGCATCATCCCACGCCTGCTCGCCGACGCCGTAGAGGTTTGCCCAAACAAAGTAGAGCCGCGAGAGATTGTCTCCCTCAAACTCCCCCGCGATGGCTTGTAGCGCGGACTCGCGCACAAGTTGCAACAATTCGGGGATGCTGACCACTGTGCCGTCCGCGCGCTCTACGCGTTCATAGCGACCAAAAACGCCGACCGCGGGACCATAACACGCGACAATCAAATCCGCGCCGCGCAAGCCGTACTCAAAGAAACGATGCACGCTTTTGGCGACGACCTCATCAATTTGCCGCCGCACATCACGGAACGATGCCGCCGCGCCAACCTCGCGCGGGCGACAAACAACGGTGATGGAGGATTCCAAAGCAGAAGCGCCGAGCGCCACTGCACGATTTTTCAGTTCTGTATCAATCGGGTAACTCGCAGTAACGTTCAAGCCCGCTTCAAAGAGCGCGTTGATGAGTGCACTCCACGCTTCGGTGGATTGATGCGCGAACATTACCGCGATGACGCCATCGGGTTTGCAGACGCGCCTGGCTTCGGCGAAACACGCGGCAAGTTTTGATGTGCAATGTTTCTTTGCCTGTTCGACATCGCCCTTGTGCCGATGCTTGAGCGCGGTCGCTTCTTCGCTTTTGGGCGTCAAAGGCGTCGTAAACGCTTCGGGCAAAATTTCTCCCAGACCACGCTTGAGCCAGACGTAGAAAAAGTCCGAAAGGTCAGCGTAAGCAATCGCGTCAAAGTAGGGCGGGTCAGTGACAACAACATCTACAGAATTTCCTGCAAGTGGTAAAGACGCTCCATCGCCGCGTATGACTCGCGTGGAAAAAAGTTGTGTGTTGCTGGCAGGAGATTCGTGTTGGATCACGCGGAGTATCCAATCGAGTTGACCTACTGCGCCACCTGTAACTTCGTTGAATGGATTGACTTCTGGGAAATCCCATTTCATTGGAATTGCCTGCGCGTCAAAAGGCGTCTCAAGTTTCTCACCAGATAGATTCCATCTGCCAACAGTTGTAAGACGTGGTGAGACTTTGCTCAACCATAGTCCGAGATACGTCGCCACTGCCTTGCGGTACTCTGCATCCTGCTCCCGCTTTTCTAGTTCTGCCAACGCCTCGCGCAGAGATGCCACAAAGGTTTGCATCGCCACGAGTTGGCGCGGGTTGAAGAGATCACCCCAGCGCGGCATTCCGTAATAAAGCGCAGGAGAAATGATTGACGTGCTTGGAATTCCAACGATGTTTTCGTATATCTTTTCCGCAGGTCGCTCCACTGTCTCCGCCAACTTTTTCGCCTTTTCAAACGCGGCTTCATCGCTCGGCTCGACTGCGCGGTAATCCTTGCCTTGCGGCGTATCCGTAATTACCGCGACCATTCGCTCGCCCATCTTGCCTTCCAGCCCCGCGCGCCGCAAATCCTCAACGGGCGTCGTCTGTTGACAAATCGGACAGCGCGCCGCGCCGCGTCCCTTTTCAATCATCGTGCCAGCCGTTTCTTTGATTTCCTTGCCTCTGGCAATTCCAAACTCGATGACCTTGCCTTTCGACTTGCGCATCGTCAACGCGACGCGCTTGCCTTCTTTGTTGCAGATGAGCAGACTGCGGAGCAGGGGAATTTCCGCGCGGCAGGTGGGGTTGGAGCAAGGCGCGGTGCGCGCCCACAGATAACCGACGACGGGCTTGCCATCCTTGCCTGCGGGATACAAATGTCCAATCCTTTCGCGCGCGCGCTCCAGAATCCATTTTGCCCAGTACTCGACGTCGTAAGCCAGGCGATTTTCGATTTTCGATTGCCGATTTTCGATTCCCTCCATTCGCGATTGCGTCTGGTCTCCATGTCTCCCCGTCTCCTTGTCTGATGTACTTGCTTCCCTGACTACAGGTTTCCCATATTTTTGCGGAAACTCGCACGTTGCGCGCAAGATGAGATACGCCACTGGGTTGTAATCGTTCGCGATGGCTTGACAACCCAGGCGCGTTGCTTCGAGCGGAATCGCGCCGCCGCCCGCAAAGGGGTCAAGCACAACAGGCGGATTTTCGATTTTGGATGATTTCGCAATTCGCGATTCGCGATTCGCGATTGCAATCAACTCGCGCGCAATTTCCAAGACCGCGCGTCCCTGCTCATTCTCAGGATCGCTTGTTTCCCACTTGACCAGACAGCGATCGTCGAGCATTTGCGCGGGCGCGGGCGCTTTGACCCTGCCTTCGCCGCGCGCGTGTCCCGTATCGAACGCAATCTGCATCGGCGACCATTTGGCGATGAATGTGAGCAAACGATTGCGCGGTGTATCGGCAATATTCTTGTAGGGACGATACGGGTCTTTGTCGGTGATTTGCCGTTTGCCGTCAAAGTACGATTGCAAAATCTTCGGCACGTTTGTCTTGAGCAGACGATTAACCGCGTCGCGAAATTCGGCAGGACATTCGGGATGATCGGGATCCGGCACAAGCGAGGCAAAGACGACGGCGCGCGACGCGGCGAGCGGTCGCCGCGCCCACCACAGGTGCAGCGTGGAGATGTGTCCGTGCCGCAGCGATTTATCGCGCACACTCTCGGCAGAGATTTCGCGAATCGGTAGCGCAACTTCGATGAGACGAGGACAGGTCATAGCATTTTTCCAGTTTGAGTATCGGGCAAATGAATTTGCCGCAACGCAAGGCGATGTCCGCCTGTGCGGACAACAACTACAACCTTCGGGCAGATGAATCTGCTGCAACGCAGGGCGATGTCCGCCGGCGCGGACAACTGCCGTTGCCGACGGAGGTCGGCGTCGCCGTGGCTTGCTGCGATTTCAATCGCCCACCATTACTCCCATTATCTCTTCGTCCTTCAAATCCTCCAGTCCCAGTTCTTCCTCATCGCTAATTTCTGATTTTTCCCATTCGGGACGAAAAGTTTTGTCACCGTGATGTCGCTTTTGATTGATGATGTACTGTTTGACGATCGGAACGTCGTCATAGCGCAGGGTAAACGCGCCGTACGCACCTTGCCATTTGAAAAACTCGCCGCGCTTGATTTCGTGCGACATCAGGTGTGATGATGATCCTTTGACTTCTTTGAGCAAGGTGGCGATTGACACTGTAGTGTGCAAGCGCACGAGTAGATGCACGTGGTCGGGCATGCCACCAATGCGAATCGGAAGGCACTTTAATTCGCGGCATTTAGCAATGATCGCGCCGTACACACGACGTTCGACATCGGGCGTCACCAGTGGCAAGCGATCCCAAGTTGACCAAACGCAATGCAGATACAGTTGTGTAAATGGCTCGCGCATATTTCCCCTCCTTCGGGCAGATGAATCTGCCGCCACACAGGGCGATGTCGGCCGGCGCGGACAACTGCCATTGCCGACGAAGGTCGGCATTGCTGTGGCTTGCTGCGATTTCAATCGCCCAACCACCTACAAACTTACCTCTTCCCCCTTGACTTGCCAACTCTCTTCGCCCACCACATATTGCACTGCACGGAACAAGTCCTCGGCTTCCAATTGCGGAATCGGGTCTTGGATGATTCGCAAGCGCGGCTTGTCACTCTTGCAAAATGTGACGATGTACAAAAACGCGCGCTCACCCAGTTGGCGCAGTTTGTCCACTTCGGGCGCGGTCAAAACAATGTCGCCCGATTGCGCGCGCCCTTTCACCTCGATATAGCGAATATAATCTTTCGATGTGCGCGCGTCAACTGGCGCGATCGAGCGAATGTCGTAATGTTCGCCCTCCTTCGATACATCGGTTGGCGTCCAGCCGCGCGCGCGTTCATAGCGCATCACCACGTCCATCGCGATTCTTTCGATTTCCTCATCCCGCCGCATTGCCTTGCCCTTTGCAGGCGTCCGTTCACTCTCGATGTGCGCCACTGGCGCAGGAATCGCGAGCGCCGACGTAATGACTTCGGGCAGGTCGGCGGTCAGCCGCAGCATCAATTCCAGTTCGGCGAGCCGCGCGGCTTTGCGCTCTTTGAGTTGCTGGATGCGTTGCTCCAATTCCTGCCGCGCCTGAGGATTATCCTCGCCGATGAGTTCCAATTGCTGATACTCGACGAGTTTTTCCTGCAACTCCATAATCAAATCAGTGAACGAAGTGTTGAGATAGTGTCGCCGCAGATCACACTCGCTTTGTCGCAGGGCGCGCACCTGCGCCAGTTGCGCTTCGGTCAGCGTTTCGTACGTCCACACTTGAATTTCATCCACCGAACGGGTGGGGACATTCACATCCGTCACTGGCGCGTCAGGGACTGTGCAGTTTAGCAAATACGCGGGCGAAGTGTGTCGCAGCCCCATCGCATCCGCGACAACAAGCGCGAGCCGCTGATCGGCTAAGCGTTTCTTGGTTTCATTACGCCCATCCACGATGCTCGAACGAACGAGCCAGTAGCGTTGCGGCGTCGCGATGTTCGGGTCAATCAAAACCGTGCCGCGCGCAAACGCTTCGGTCGCGCGCTGGCGCGCCCATTCGATCACCGCTTCAAAGAGCGGATGACTGGGACCGAGGAGCGCGGTATCGTCGGGAACTTTGATTGGACTCGCAACGCTAACCAGCGCTTTGTCGAAAACGAAGGGACGCTCGTACTGGTCAGCGAGTACCAAACCCGCGCGCCGCGCTGCCTCGAACAACGCTGGCGGTACGTGAGTGATGCGAAAGACGGGATAGTACTTGTCCGCTTCGATTTGCCCACCGGCAGCGCGAAACACGGCGACGAAGAACTTCTCGACAAAGCGCGGTTGCAGGCGGCGCTCGTCCGATTGATCGCGCAAGGCGCGTGCCGATTTCAAATCGAGCCGCGACGTGAGTGATTGTTTTTTCTGCAATTCGATCAATTGCGTCGCGCGTTGCGTCATCTCGGGACGATTCAGTGTCGCCTCGGTTTGCTGCGCGGCGGTGCTGGCATCCTCCGCATCGAGAGACCGCTCAATCAATTCGACGAGCGGCACATCCTCGAGCCAATCGTCAATCACATCGTACACGCGATCCTCGCCCATCTGTTCGCGCATCAAATCGAGTTTCCGCAAAACTTTTTCCAGCACGGCGCCTTCACGCGTGTTCACGGCGACGAGGTTATAGACCCAGACATCGCTCGGCTGACCGTAGCGATGAATCCGCCCCATCCGTTGCTCCAGCCGATTGGGATTCCAGGGAATATCCCAGTTGATCATATAGCGGCAGAATTGCAGGTTGATCCCCTCGCCCGCCGCGTCGGTCGCCACCATAATTTTGGCATGGCGTTTGAATTCGATCTGCGCTTGTTTACGCTCGTCCACATTCATACTGCCGTGAATGGTCACGACGCTATAACCCCTGCGGCGCAAACGCTCCGCGAGATTGTCGAGCGTGTCTTTGTGTTCGGTAAAGATGAGCAAGCGTTCGCGCTCACTGCGAATCACGTCGGACGAATCGAGCACCTTGAGCAGTTCGTTGAATTTGGCTTCGATGTGTCCACTCAAGCGCGCCGCCATCTCGTACAAGCGCGCAATCTCATCGCGTTCTTTCTGCACCTCTTCTGGCTTATCGCTCAACACCTGACGAAAGATGCGTTTGTCCACCGCCTCGCGTTCACTCTCATCGAGTTCCTCGTACTCGGCAATATCCTGCGGCATTTCGTTCGTATCCTCGCGTAACAAGCGGCGACGCTCTGCTATCCGATTTGGATCGCGCAAAATCTTCAGCACTTCGTCGAGCGCATCGAGACGATTCTTGAGCGTACGCGTGATGGCGTAGATGCTGCTGGCAAGGCGACGTTGCATCACCATCAACGTCAGTTCAACGTTGCGATTCTTTTTCTCCTTTGCCTGTTTGCGTCGCGAACGAACATAGTGTGTCACGGCGTTGTACAGTTCTAACTCTGCGGGCGTGAGATTGTAGCCCACTGTTTGCGTGTGGCGCGGTTTGAAGAGTGGTTGTCCGTCCCAGTCCACCATCTCTTCCTTGAGCCGTCGCAAAAAGAAGCGATTGCGCGCGCGGCTGATTTTGTTTTCGTCATCGAACGATTCCGCACTGGCGTAGGCACTGACCGCTTCCTGCACGCGTTGAGTGACGTGTTCATCTTTTTGAAACAAATCCTCATCGAGCAACAGTAACAAGCGGCGGAAGGTGTCCTTGCGTCCGCGATGGGGCGTCGCAGTGAGGAAAAGCAAGTGATCGGTTTTGTTCGCCAGTTCCTTCAGCGCGCGGTAACGCTTGCTCTCGTCCAACTTGCTCCCATACTCGTACGCGGAAAGTTTGTGCGCTTCGTCCACGACGATCAAATCCCAGCGCGTTTCCTTTGCCGCATTCAAGCACGCGTCGTGTCGCGAGATGTAATCAATCGAGGTGATAAAAAATCCATCTTCACCGCGCGAGAACTGTCCTGGGTCTGCTTCGAACGAGGCGTGATTGACCAGACGGAAGGATAAACCGAATTTGGCTTGCAGTTCGTCTTGTTGCCATTGTTTGGTGAGTCCGCCAGGCGTGATGATGAGAATCTTGCCGACGACGCCGCGAAAGAGGAGTTCTTTGATGAGCAAGCCCGTCATAATCGTCTTGCCCGCGCCCGTGTCATCGGCGAGCAAGAAACGAATACGCGGTAGTGGCAGGAGATAGCGGTATACCGCTTCGACTTGATGCGGGAGAATATCTACTACACTGGAGTTGGCAGCAAAGAGAGGATCGAATTGATACGCGAGGCGAATCCGTTCGGCTTCGACACCATGCAAAAACGCTTGCGCGTCGCCATCGTATGTAAATTCACTGCCGCGCACTTTTCGGACGCGGATGAGGTCATCGGAGGAGAGGGGACGTTTGATTTCGCGCTTGCTCGAGACGCCGATCCCTTCAACCAGTGTGCGCCCACCGAAGGGCGCGACGCGGCGAATCTCGACGAGTTCGTTCGGCTCAAGTCCCGCAACGATGTCACCAGGAACAAGATGGGCTGGATCAGTCATCAAAATTCCTCTCGCATTCAAGACAAACGCCCGCTCCAGTTTCCAACCAGAGCGGGCATACGCCGATCTCACGTTCACCTGCGGTGCCCGCAATGGCACCTTGCATACAAGCCGTGTCGGTGTCCCAGATCGAACAGGACCGTTGTTCGATTGTCTACCCGTATTATACGCGCGCCGAACGATTTAGGCAATACCAATTGAACGTTGAACCCTTTCAGCCAGATTGGACGGACAGTTTGCCGATGGGTGTCCCGCAGATTTGCCGATTTACGTCCTGCCCACTTGCCGATTTGCGTCCACGCACATTCGTTCGACCTGGCGTAATTCTTTGAAGGAACCGCACTTTTCTCGGAAAATTGCCGCGACTATCTTATATATTCCATTCTCTTCTCTTGCATCCACATCACACACGCGCACCCGCGCATACGCTCATCACGTCTTTTTCAAATTCCTTCCCAAACCTATTGACTCTTCCTCAATTCATCCCGTATAATACGCTTGCTTTTGATTCACACGGTCTCATTCGTCGCCTGGGACGATTGCTCTCGGATTTGTCCTTCGACTTGGCTCAGGACATGCTTTCATTCGAGATGGGTTCTACTGCAAGTGTCGTCGGTCTCTCGGTAGAACTGAACGATGCGTCGTAAGACACATCAGAGTTTCGACTCGTGAAAGCGAACAACGCCATAGAAATTTTCCCCCACGAAGCGCGTACGCGTCTCCGTGTGTTTTGTTACACCCAGAAAAGCCCGCTTGTCGGAACGAATCCGCAAACAGGCTTTTGCGTTTTTTCTCCTCTCATTTTCGGAACGATCGTGCCAACGTGTTCTTTGCAGTTCTACTTCCATCCACACGCGGTTGTTCCCAGTTGTGGCGCGCACGATTTTTCCCTTCAACGATAACCTGGGTTCAAGCCGCGTAATCTAACCACGCGCGCTTTCAATAATCGCAAGCCCTTTCACCCACGATTTCTCCCAACAGGGAAATGACCGGGAAAGGGCTTGTTGCATTTCACGTCAGCGAGGACATGCACGGGTGCAAGGCCGTGCCAAAACGGAAAGGTGGTGAGTTGCGATGAAGGAAACGTTGCTCGTCCTGGGTGCGTTGGCGGCGCTCGCGTACTTGCTCATCCAGGCGTTTGCCAGCGCGCTGCAACCCTTGTTCGCCGCGCTCTCGGGTCATCTGCACTAGAGAAGCCCGAAAGACAAATGCGCGGAATGTCTCGGCACATTCGACCAGCGTGCGCACGCCGCGCAACAATTCTACCAACTGCTCAACCTGCGTTGGATTGGGATACGCGCGGCGACCGCGTACGCCGATTTTGCGCGGAATGGAATCGAGGAAGCGTTCCCACCCCACGCACAAGCATCACTCAATCTGCTACGCAAGCACAACCCCGCATTGCTCGAC
>DAOTYB010000002.1:0-4193 GCA_034435315.1 Anaerolineae bacterium
CACCCCAACCCCCATCTTAAGCCCCGAACAAAGACAAATAGCAGACCTGCAAAAGATTTTAGCCCCTTATGGTATAAAAGGGATTCAAAAAGTCCCCTCAACCCCGCTTCCTGAAAAAATAAATCCCGAAGACTACATATTTAAGAATGGCAAGGTTTTAGGTTGGATTGAGAAAGTTAGTAGTATTGCTGATTATTATCTTCGTATTTTTGGAGCCGTCCTCGATACAGTATATGAAGCAAAAAGAGACGGCCAACCAGTGACCGTTGTTAAGGTTAACTTTCCTTTTGCAGGCACTCGTGTCACCCGAGGCGATGATAAAGATCATACTTTATATATCGTCATTCCTAATAACCCAAATAAAGTTGTTGTTAGGTATTGGGATAGGTCAGATAGACATAGTCCGGCAGCGCTCAAACCTGGGACCACTGTCGACATTCCTTATATTTTCACTACTGCAAGCGATGCGAAACAATACGCGCTTCAAGCGATGGGATCTGAGGGTGATGGAGTCATTGTTGCTACTAATCCCGACGCCTATCTTTTAGTTGTAGATAATGACGGTGTTCAGGAGAGAAATGACAACAAGTTAAAATGGATGCATAATCAATAAAAACCGTCATAAAAAAACTTTATCCCCTTGACATTCTTTTCAAATCCTTTTAGACTGAAATTAGTCAATACGTTTCGCATAAATTGTCTGGACAGATGAAATACGAGCGACGGTCGGCGGTCATCCGTCGGCGATCGTATTTTCGGAGGAACAGGGATGTTCGATCAAAACACACTTGACGCCATTCAGCAGGCAAAAGAACGCTGGGAAGAGACCACACTCCAGCAAACCCTTGCACGTTCACCCGAACGTCGCGCGAAATTCATCACCACGTCATCCGAGGAAATCGAGCGACTCTACACCCCACTCGACATTGCCGCGATGGATTACACGCGCGACCTGGGAATGCCCGGCGAGTATCCCTTCACGCGCGGTGTCCATTCGACAATGTATCGTGGTCGCCTCTGGACGATGCGCATGTTCGCGGGGTTTGGTACCGCCGAGGAAACGAACGCGCGCTTCAAGTACTTGCTCGAACACGGCGAGACCGGGCTATCCACCGCGTTCGATATGCCGACGCTCTATGGACTCGATACGGATGACCCGCGCGCCATTGGCGAGTTTGGCAAGTGCGGTGTTGCCATCTCCTCGCTCGCCGATATGGAAATCCTGTTCGATGGCATCCCCGTAGACCAGATTACGACCTCGATGACCATCAACTCGCCCGCTGCGATCATCTGGGCGATGTACATCGCCGCTGCCGAAAAGCGTGGCATCCCGCGTGCCAAACTCGGCGGCACGATTCAGAACGACATTCTCAAAGAGTACATCGCGCAGAAAGAATTTATCTTTCCGCCCAAGCCTTCGATGCGTCTCGTCGTTGACACGATGGAGTTTGGCGCGCGCGAAATGCCACTCTGGAACACCATCTCGATTTCGGGTTATCACATTCGCGAAGCCGGCGCGACCGCTGCACAGGAACTCGCCTTCACGCTTGCCGATGGAATGGAGTATGTGCGGTGGGGCCTGGCGCGCGGAATGAAGATTGACGATTTTGCGCCGCGCCTCTCGTTCTTTTTCAACGCGCACAACGATTTCTTTGAAGAGATTGCCAAGTATCGCGCCGCGCGTCGCATCTGGGCGCGCTGGATGCGCGAGACGATGGGCGCGCAAAATCCGCGCTCGTGGCTGATGCGTTTCCACACCCAGACCGCTGGTGTCTCGCTCACCGCGCAACAACCGATGAACAATGTGATTCGTGTGGCGATTCAAGCCCTCGCCGCCGTGCTGGGAGGCACACAATCGCTGCATACCAACTCGCTCGATGAAGCGTGGGCGCTCCCCAGCGAATCGGCGGTGACGATCGCGCTGCGCACGCAACAAATCATCGCGCACGAGTCCGGCGTGACGAATACAGTGGACCCGCTGGGCGGTGCGTACTTTGTCGAGGCGCTCACCAATCGGCTGGAACACGAAGCGTACGCGTATTTCGACAAAATCGAACAACTGGGGGGCGTGTTGCCCGCCATCGAAAAAGGATTCTTCCAGCGCGAAATCGCCGAAAGCGCGGCGCGTTATCAAGCCGAAATCGAAAAGAAAGAGCGCATCATTGTTGGCGTGAACGATTACGTCGTCGAAGAGGAGTTAAAGGTGCCGCTCTTGCGCGTGGACGAAGCCGGCGCACAACGGCAGATCGCGCGCTTGCAACGCATTCGGCGTGAGCGCGATAACGTGAAGGTGGGCGCGTGTTTGGACGCGATTCGTGACGCCGCGCAGCGCGAGAACGTCAATCTGATGCCACTGTTCATCGAGGCGGTCAAGGCGTACGCTACCCTCGGCGAAATTATGGATGTGTTGCGGCGTGTGTGGGGAGAGTACAAAGAGCCGGTGATTATTTGACCAATGAGCCAATGAGCCAAATTGCGATTGGAGTGCAAACGGCAATTGCAAATCGGAGATCGAAAATGAGCAATTGACAATCGCAAATTGGCAATCGAAAATGAGTAATCGGCAATCGAAAATGAGCCATCGGCGGTCGGCGGTCAGCCGTCGGCGGTCATCTTTTGAGGAGGAGCAACGATGCTGGACATTCTTTTGACACCGGAACAACGCGCCCTGCGCGATGAGGCGCGCGCGTTTGCGCGCCAGGTGCCGCGCCAACTCTTGCTCGATATGGACGCGGACAGGGTGCGCTATCCGCGTGACTATGTCGAAAAACTGGCTGAGTGCAACTTGTTGGGTGTGCGCTTTCCCAGAGAATTTGGGGGACGCGGCTTGAACTGGGAGCACGAAGTTCTCGCGCTCGAAGAGATTGGTGTGCTGGGCGCGTCGCTCGCGTGTTTGTTCTCGCTTCCCTCGATTGTCGGTGAAGCACTCAACGTCTTTGGCACACGCGAGCAAAAAGAGCGCTGGTTGCGTCCGATGTTGGAGGGCAAACTCACAGTTGCCGAAGCCCTCACCGAACCGCGCGGTGGTTCCGACTTTTTCGGCGCGACCACGCGCGCGCGTCGTGAAGGCGATGTGTACATCCTCAACGGACAAAAACGTTTTATCGTCGGTGCGGAAGGCGCGGACATTCTCTTTGTGTATGCGCGCACCGGCGATGCGCCGCGCGCGTTGAGCGCGTTCATCGTCGAACGCAGTCCGCAACTGGAGGTGCAACACGTGTACGGTTTGATGGGCACGCGCGGCGGGGGCACAGGACGCGTCTATTTTCGCGATGCGCGCGTGCCGGTCGAAAATCTCATCGGGCACGAGAACGGTGGCGGCGATATTTTCAATCAAATGATGATTCCCGAACGAATGACCAGCGCGGCAGGTGCACTGGGACTCGCGCGCGCGGCACTCGAAATTGCCACGCGCTATACCGATCGGCGCCGCGCCTTTGGGCAAAAGATTCGCGAGTTTGAGGGCGTGAATTTTCAAATTGCCGATAGCCTCGCGCAACTCGATGCAGCGCGCGCCCTTGTGCATTACACCGCGCGCGCGATTGACGCGGGCGATGCGCCGGGTCGCGTGCGACGATTGGTTTCCGAATCGAAAAAAGTGGCGACACAAATGGCATGGAACGTCGTGAACGCGGCGATGCAAGTGATGGGGGGCATCGCTTACACCAACGTCTATCCCATCGAGCGACTGTTGCGCGACGCGCGCCTGATGATGATCTGGACTGGCACCAACGAGATTATGAATCTCGTCATTCAGCACGAGTACTACAAGGAATTGCTCGGCGCGCCCTCGCCCGCGCGCGACGTGGAAATGGACGCGGTGAACGCGGAGGCAGAGGGAGAGAAGGTGTACGAGTAAAATATAGTAGGACAAATTTCAAATTTGTCCCACACTTTCAAAGGAGTTGTGCATGGGCACACGCGCCCGCCACGATGGATGAAAAAGATCCACCAAGGACACGAAGAGACACGAAGATTTTTTCTTCGTGTTCCTTCGTGACCTTCGTGGACAAATGGATTTTCGAAGGAGGCGGAATGAAGCGAACGATCTGGCATTACGGATTGAGCGTCATCCTGGTGTCTTGGTTGCTTGTGGCAATGATGGGGTGTGGCGTTGCTCAGACGCTATTTGCCACGCCCACGCCCACCGTCACGCCCACCAGCACCGCCACTGCCACGCCCACCAGCACACC
>DAOTYB010000003.1:0-11478 GCA_034435315.1 Anaerolineae bacterium
TGCAGCAACGCGGTGTCACGCGAGAGGAGATTGAGCAGACCTTGAAGAAGGGTTGGCAAGCGGCTGACGCGAAGATTGGCACGCTTGGGAAATCATTGGTGTTTGCCTATAATGCAGAGTGGGCAGGGAAGTTCTATCGGGAGAAGGAAGTGACGGTGTACTACAAACTGACCAAAGCAGGGATTGTCTTGTTGACGGTCAAGGCGCGATATGGGCAGGGTTTTGGGGGAGGTCGGCAATGAAGATCGAATATGATGTAGCGCGCGATCTGGTGTATATCTGGTTTGGCGCGCCCGGAGAGAAAGCGGCTCGGACAGAGACTATCGTCCCCGGTCTGCACGCGGACTTTGACCAGCAGGGGCGTTTGATCGGCATCGAGATTCTGGATGCTTCGGAGGTGCTGCGCGAAAAAGTGCAATTTGAGGTCGCGCTTGTACCTGCATCAGCCACAGTGCCTGCATAATTTTTTACGATTTATGGGAGAGAAGGCAGGTGGCGGGAGGCAGGAGGCGGGAAGCGAACCTCGAACCTCGAACCTTGAACTTTGAACGTGAAACGTGATGCGTGATGCGTGAAACTCTGGTCACCGGCGTTGCTGGCTTTATTGGTTCGCATCTAGCGGAGCGATTGCTTGCCGACGGGCATCGGGTCATCGGCATTGATTGCTTTACCGATTACTACCCGCGCGCCATCAAGGAGCAAAATCTTGCGGCGCTGCGCGCGCACGCGCGCTTTACGTTCATCGAAGAGGATTTGCTGCGCGCGGATTTGCCTGCGTTGCTCGCAGAGCGCGGCGTCGAGTGGGTGTTTCATCTTGCCGCGCAAGCCGGCGTGCGCGCCTCGTGGGGCAACTCGTTCGAGATTTACACGCAGAACAACATTCTGGCGACGCAACGTTTGCTAGAAGCCGCGCGGGACGCGCGCGTGTCCAAGTTCGTCTTTGCGTCTTCTTCTTCGATTTACGGCGATGCGGAAACTTTGCCGACGCGCGAGGAGGTGACGCCGTTGCCGATTTCTCCGTACGGCGTGACGAAACTCGCGTGCGAGCATCTGGCGCGACTCTATTTTCGACATTACGGCGTGCCAACGGTCGCGCTGCGCTATTTCACCGTCTACGGTCCGCGTCAGCGTCCCGATATGGCGTTCCACAAGTTCATTCGCGCCGCGCTCGAAGATCGCGAGATCGTTGTGTATGGTGATGGTGAGCAGACGCGCGATTTCACCTTTGTTGCGGATGCGGTGGATGGCACAGTGCGCGCGGCGCAGTACGGCGAAGCAGGCGCGGTGTACAATCTGGGTGGCGGTGCGCGCGTGAGCGTGAACGCGGTGCTGCGCGAGTTGGAAGCGATTCTGGGCAAGCGCGTGACAGTGCGCTACGCGGAACCGCAAGCAGGCGATGTGCGGCACACGTCGGCGGATTGTACGCGCGCGGCGCGCGTGCTGGGATACGCGCCACGAACGCCGCTGCGCGAGGGGCTGCGCGCGGAGGTGGAGTGGGCGCGGGAGGCGATGGCGGGAGGCGGAGGACAGAAGTCAGAGGTCAGAGAGTCAGTGGGACAGTGAGACAGTGGGACAGTGGGACGGGTGAGACAGTGGGACAGTGAGATAGTGGGTAGTGGATAGTGGGTAGTGAGATGGTGAACTTTGAACCTCGAACTTTGAACGTGAAATGTGAAACGTGATGTGTGAAGCATTGAACGTGAAACCTGAAACCTGGGATCTGGCAACTGCTCTTGAGCGTTTGCTGGCACAATTGACCGCCGCGTGTGTGCGCTGCTACGGCGAACGCCTCGTCTCGGTGGTGGTCTTTGGCTCGGTGGGACGCGGCACAGCGCGTCCCGACTCAGACGTGGACGTGTTGATCGTTGCTGACGATCTGCCCGATGGACGTTTGCGTCGCGTGGCTGAGTTTCGTTCCGTCGAGAACGCGCTGGCGCCACTCTTGACGGAAATGGCTGTTGCCGGTGGTCACGTCGAATTGTCGCCGATTCTCAAGACGCGCGCGGAAGTGACGCATGGCACGCCGTTGTTGTTGGACTTGGTGGACGATGCGCGCGTGTTGTACGACCGCGAGGATTTTATGTGCGCGACGCTCGCGCGTCTGCGCGCGCGACTTGTGCAGTTGCAGTCGCGGCGTATCTGGCAAGGCAGTGCGTGGTGGTGGGATCTCAAGCCTGACTATCGGGTGGGCGAGGTGTTTGAGATATGACCAACGTCTCACTCGCCCAGAGTTACTTGATCAAAGCGCGTAAACGCTTGAAAGTCCTGTCGGTGCTGCTTGATGAGTCGGCGTACTCGGATGTGGTGCGCGAGGCACAGGAGATTGTCGAGTTGGCACTCAAAGGGATGCTGCGTCAGGTGGGGATCGAGCCGCCCAAATGGCACGATGTGGGGGGAATGTTGAAAGAGTATCGCGCGCGCTTTCCTGAATCGGTCAACGTCCAGATCGAACGTCTGGCAGAGATTTCGAGTTGGTTGCGCAAAGAACGTGAGTTTTCGTTCTATGGTGATGTGGATTTTATTCCAACCGAAGAGTATTCGCGCGAGGATGCGTTACGCGCAATCGCGGACGCGCAGTTTGTGGTCGCGGTGGCGGAATCGGTGATTAACAAGTAGAAGACAGAGGTCAGTGGAACAGTGAGACAGTGGGACAGTGAGACAGTGAGACAGTGGGACAGTGGGACGGTGGGACGGTGGGACAGTGGGGCGGGAGGCAGGAGGCGGAGGACAGAAGTCAGAGGTCAGAGATCAGTGGGACAGTGGAACAGTGGGGCAGGAGGCAGGTGGCAGGAGGCGGGAGGCAGGTGGCAGATGCAGTGAACTTTGAACGTGCAACCTGAAACGTGAAACGTGATGCGTGAAACGCAAGTCGGAACAGAGGGGCAATATGGAGATGACACAGATCGTTATTGAGGTGCCGCGTGATGTCTGGGATGCATTAAAACTGCCTGTGAGGGAGAGAGAGAAAGAATTGCGCCAAGAGTTGGCGTTGGCACTATACGAGCGCGGCGCTCTTGCTCTAGGCAAGGCGCGGCTACTTGCCGGAATGACGCGCTGGGAATTTGAAGAATTGTTGGGACGCCGGCGCATTGTGCGCCATTACACAACGACTGATCTCGCGGAAGATATTCGCTATGGGCATAGTCGTTAGCGATTCTTCGACCTTGATTCATCTTGCCGCCATCGGGCGACTTGATCTGCTGAGGACCTTTTTTGATCGCATCGTCATCCCACCAGCGGTATGGGAGGAGGTGGTTGTTGAGGGACGTGAACGTGCCGGCGCGGTCGAGGTCGAGCAAGCCAGACGTGCTGGCTGGATCGAAATTCAGATGGCAACCAACTTGCCTTTACTGCGTCTTCTGGAACACGAATTGGATGCTGGTGAGGCGCAGGCGATTGCGCTGGCTATCGAACAGTCGGCGACATTGATTTTGTTGGACGAGTCAGAAGCGCGTCAAATTGCTGCTCTTTACAACTTGTCCAAAACCGGCACGATTGGCATACTCGTTCGTGCCAGGCGGGAAGGAAAAATCGAGTCCTTGAGAGCAGAATTGGATCGGCTACGCGGTCCAGGTGGATTCTGGATTGAAGAGAGTTTGTATCACCAGGCATTGCAATCGGTCGGAGAATAAGGTCGGTGGTCAGTGGGCAGGCGGCAGAGGACAGAGGTCAGAGATCTGTGGAACAGTGGGACAGTGGAACAGTGGATAGTGGGTAGTGTGGTGGGATGCAGGAGGCAGTAGGCAGGCGGCGGGAGGCAGGAGGCGGAGGACAAAAGTCAGAGGTCAGAGATCAGTGGAACAGTGGGGCAGGAGGCGGGAGGCAGGTGCAGTGAACTTCGAACCTCGAACTTTGAACCTCGAACGTGAAACCTGAAGCGTGAGACCTGGAGTAGTTGTATGCTTGTGGAATATTTGCAGCGGGCGCTCGAGCGCGCTCATTACGAAATCATCCAAGACGCGGAACCCTACTATGGTGAAATTCCCGGTCTGGACGGTGTGTGGGCAACGGGAGCAACGCTGGAAGAATGTCGTCGCAACCTGGCGGACGCGCTGGAGGATTGGCTGGTTTTTAGTATTGCCAAAGGGTTGCCGATTCCGCCAATGGGATCAGTTAGTGTTCGGTTGCCGGAGAGGGTCGCGGCATAGGTGGCACGGCTGGCTCCTGTTTCCCGACCTGAATTGATTCGTCGTCTGCGTCTGTTGGGTTTCGAAGGACGTTCATTGGCGGACGGCACGAGTTTATGCTGCGCGGCACGCACCGCTTGATTTTACCCAATCCACATCGAAGTGACATCGGTGTTGACCTGCTCACGCGGTTGTTGCGTCAAGCAGGTGTAACACGTGAGGAGTGGGAAGAGGTAGCGCGGTAGAAGAGAGGGCAGGTGGCAGGAGGCAGATGCAGTGAACTTTGAACCTCGAACTTTGAACGTGCAACCTGAAACGTGAAACGTGCTGCGTGCAACCTGAAACGTGAAACGTGAAACGTGATGCGTGAAACTTGGGGGACAATGTGACCAACCACTGGATTGACAGCCAGACCTTCTGGCGCGACAAGCGCGTGATTGTGACCGGTGGGGCGGGGTTTCTTGGCACGTACGTGGTGCAGAAATTGCGTGCGCGCGGCGCGGCAGAAATCACCAAGGTGACCTCTGGTCATCGTCCCGCGCAGCCGCGAGTACGACCTGCGCGACATCAGTGCTATCCGCCGCTTGTTCCCAGACACGCCTTTTCAAATGTGGTGGCGCGCTTTACAGTTTGGGGGCCAGTTGGGGCGACTGCAAGTCGCAGCAAGCCATCGCCATGCCGACCTGCGTCGGCAACAGATGTTGTCCGCGCAGGCGGACATTGCGCAGGGCGTGTGCAAAGTCACTTGACAAAGCCGCGCCCCCGCTTGTCATTAAACATGCCTGTCAACGGGCATGGGGTTCTCGCAATGACAGGTGGGCTGACTTTGCACAAGCCCTGTCGCTCTGCGTTGCGGCAAATTTATTTGCATAGATTTGCCCCGAATGTGAAATGCTCCTACTGGCGCAGGGGTATTGACAAAGTTTGTGAATACACGTATAGTCGGGCTATCCCTCCCATAGGGGAGGGGATATGAGGGAACTATGGCAGAGATTCGCAAAGAACAGTTGACCAATCGTGCCCGTTCCATTCAGGGACATATGGGCGCAGTGGCGCGAATGATCGAAGAAGATGCGTACTGTATTGACATTATCAAGCAAACTCAAGCCATCCAGAAAGCGCTGGACAAACTGAACGCCCTTTTACTCGAACGTCACCTGCATCGTTGTGTCACCACTGCCATTCGGGGTAACAAACCTCAGGAACGCGAACGCGTCATTGAGGAACTGTTAAAAGTGTTCAAGGTGAGAGGTTGATGGCAACCCAACAAGTGACACTCCCGATTGTGGGGATGACCTGCGCGGCGTGCGTGATGCACGTGGAAGGTGGCTTGAGACAAGTGCCCGGCGTGCACAGTGCTACGGTGAATCTGGCAAGTGAACGCGCCACCGTGCAGTTCGATCCGCAACATACCACGCTCAGCCAGATGGTCGCGGCGGTGCGCCAGGTGGGCTACGACGTGGTTGTGGATACACTGACTCTGCCGATTGGCGGGATGACGTGCGCCGCCTGCGTGATGCACGTTGAAAACGCGTTGCGCGCGGTGCCGGGCGTACTGAACGCGAACGTCAACCTTGCCACCGAGCGCGCCACGGTGGAATTGGTGCCTGGCGCCGTCACGCTTGCCGATTTGAAACGCGCGGTGCAGGATGCAGGCTATGAGGTTCTGGACATCAGCGGCGACACGACGGAATGGGTAGATCGCGAACGCGCGCTGCGCGAGCAAGAACGCCAGCGCGAGTGGCGCGATCTGCTCATTGGTATCCTCTTCACGCTGCCGCTCTTTGTGCTGGCGATGGCGCGCGATCTATACCACACCCTGATTGGGCACGGTGAACTTGCGTGGTTGTTCTCGTGGGAGCACTATGATTGGTTGTTGTTCGCGCTGGCAACGCCGGTGCAGTTGTATGTGGGGCGCGCGTATCATCGCAACGCGTGGAAATCGCTGCGGGCACGCGCGCCGAATATGGACACGCTCATCTCGATTGGCACGCACGCGGCATACTGGTTCAGCGTCATCGTCTTGATCGCGCCGTGGTTTGGGCTGGCTCTGGCGGCGCACGTGTACTTTGAGAGCGCCGCTGTCATCATCACGCTGGTCAAAGTGGGCAAGTATCTGGAAGCGCGCGCCAGGGGACAAACCTCCGAAGCCATCAAGAACCTGATGCGGCTACAACCCAAAACCGCGCGCGTCGAACGCGCGGGACAGGAAATCGAAATCCCGGTGGAAGAGGTGCGCGTCGGCGATATCGTCAGTGTGCGTCCCGGTGAGAAAATCCCGGTGGATGGTGTCATCGTCGCAGGTAGTTCCGCTGTGGACGAATCAATGATCACTGGCGAGAGTTTGCCGGTCGAAAAACACATCGGTGACAGGGTGATTGGTGCAACCATCAACAAAATGGGCGCGTTCAAATTTGAAGCGCGTCAGGTCGGCAATACCACGGTGCTCGCGCAAATCATCAAATTGGTCAAGGAGGCGCAGGGCTCCAAAGCACCGATTCAACGTCTGGCGGATCGCATCGCGGCGGTGTTCGTGCCGATTGTCATCGTCATCGCGGTCGCCACGTTCGCGCTATGGCTTGTTGTCGGCGGATCGTTCACGCACGCGTTCGTCAACTTTGTTGCCGTGTTGATTATCGCGTGTCCGTGCGCGCTGGGGCTTGCCACGCCGACCGCGATTATGGTGGGCACCGGCAAGGGCGCGGAGAACGGTGTGCTCATTCGCAGTGGCACCGCGCTCGAAATCGCGCACAAGGTGACTGCGATGGTGCTGGACAAGACCGGCACGTTGACGCAAGGCGCGCCGACGGTGACGGACGTGGTTACCAGTTCAGAGTCTCAGGTTTCAGGTTTCAAGTTGCAGGTTACAAGTTCAACTCCTGAAACTTTCAACCTGAAACCGGAAACGCTCCTCCAACTCGCGGCGAGTGTCGAAAAACAGAGTGAGCATCCACTGGGTCAAGCCATCGTTCAGCACGCGCAAGCCGCTGGTCTCGCGTTGAACGAGCCGGACGAATTTGAGGCGATTGCGGGACACGGCGTCCGCGCGCGCGTGGATGGACACACGGTGCTCATCGGCAATGCGCCATTGATGAACGATGCGCGCGTCGTACTGGATGGGTGGGCAGCGCGCGCGGACGCGCTGACAGACGAAGGTAAGACAACGATGTTCGTCGCGCTCGATGGACGCGTGGCGGGATTGATTGCGCTGGCAGACACGCTCAAACCGAATGCGCGCGCGGCAGTGGCAACGCTCCAGGCGTTGGGTCTGAAAGTGTATATGCTGACCGGCGATCACCCGCGCGCGGCAGCCGCGATCGCGCGTCAGGTGGGCATCGAAAATTTCTTTGCACAAGTATTGCCGGCACAAAAAGCCGACAAGGTCAAAGAGTTGCAAGCGCGCGGAGAGATCGTCGCGATGGTCGGCGATGGCATCAATGATGCGCCCGCGCTTGCGCAAGCCGATTTAGGCATTGCGCTGGGTACCGGGACCGATGTGGCGATGAACGCTGCGGACATTACGCTGCTGGGTGGCGATTTGCGCGGCGTGGTGACCGCGCTCGCGCTCTCTCGTCAAACTTTGCGGACCATCAAGGGGAATTTGTTCTGGGCGTTCTTCTACAACGTGCTGGGAATCCCCATCGCAGCAGGTGTGTTGTATCCGTTCTTCGGGCTGTTGCTGAATCCAATGATCGCTGCGGCGGCGATGGCGTTCTCGTCCGTGTTCGTCGTCACCAACTCGTTGCGCTTGCGCAATTTTCAGCCGCCGCGCCTCGAAAGCGTGTGATATGCTGGGGAACGTGTACGATTCTCTCATCGCGCCTTTCGATTTTCTTGGCGTACGCCGCTGGCGTGAATGGGCGACGCGCGCAGCGACGGGGCGGACGCTGGAAATCGGCGTGGGTACGGGACTGAACCTTGCACACTATCGCGCGGCAGAGTGGATTGCCGCGATTGACCCGGATGGTGTCGCGCTGGCGCGTGCTGTGCAACGACGCAATGGCAACAATGTTTCGCTCTATCAAGCGCGCGCGGAAGAGTTGCCCTTTGCCGATGCGACGTTTGATACAGTCGTCGGCACGCTGACGTTTTGCAGCGTCACCGCTCCCGAGGCTGCCGCGCGCGAGGTGTGGCGCGTGCTCAAACCCGGCGGTACGTTTCGCCTCGTCGAACACGTGCGCGTCGAAAATCGCTGGCTGGCGCGCGCTCAGGATGCACTGACCCCGGCCTGGCGGCAAGTTGCCGGCAATTGTCACTTGAATCGCGAGACGGTGCGCACCATCGCGCGCGCAGGATTTCGCGTGCGCGCGGTGCATCGGCTGGTAGGCAGTTTGTTTGTGGGAATTGATGCGATGAAATTGGAGATTGGAGATTAGAGATTAGAGATTGGAGACTGGCTAATCTCCAATCTCTAATTCTCTAACAGGAGGAAAAAATGGAACACAAAGACCCCGTATGCGGAATGACGGTGAGTGAGGGAAAACAAGCCGCCACCTCTGAATACAAGGGCACAACGTACTACTTTTGTTCGCGCGGATGCAAGGTCGCCTTTGACAAAGACCCGGAAAAATTCTTGCGCGAAGGTCCGCAGATGTTGATGCCAGAGCACAAGCACTAGGATAAAGAAGCCAGGTTTTCAGTGAAAACCTGGCTTCTTTTGCTTTGACAAAGCCGTCGAATTGTAATATGATGCATATCAGGAATCCAACACTGGGGATAACACAATGCCTGTGGACTATTTGCCTATTCTGGTTATGATCGTCATTGCCACTGCCTTTGCGGCGATCGCGCTACTGGTCTCGGCAATGACAGGCCCCCGCCGTCCTACTCCTGCTAAACTCTCCCCCTATGAATCCGGTATGCCGCCGATTGGCTCGGCACGGCGGCGCCTCTCTATCAAGTATTATCTTACGGCTGTGCTGTTCATCTTGTTCGACATCGAAATTATTTTCTTCTACCCATGGGCTGTCCTCTTTCGCGATCTCGGCTGGTTCGGCTTGATCGAAATGGGCGTGTTTATGCTCGTGCTCTTGATCGGCTATGTGTACATCTGGCGCAAGGGTGGGTTTGAATGGGACTGAATTTCGGATTTATGATTTTAGATTTTCGATTTCTTCCGGGGGGGACGCGTGCTTTCCAAAGACGTCAAGACTGAAATTCAAAAACTCACCGCCAAGTATCCAGACAAACGTTCGGCGGTGATGCCGGCGTTACATCTTGTCCAGCGCGAGTTGGGCTGGCTCCCTGATGAGGCAATTCAAGACGTTGCCGATCTGATTGGAATGTCCAAAACCGAGGTGAATGGCGTCGCGACGTTTTACACGATGTATGCGCGTGAGCCGCGTGGCAAACACACGATTATGTTCTGCACCGATTTGCCGTGCGCGCTGAATGGCGCCGACCAGATGCTGGAACATCTGGAACACAAATTAGGCTGCCGCGCCGGACAAACCTCTCCCGATGGCAAAATCACTTTGCAGGAAGCCAAATGCCTGGGGGGCTGTCATCGCGCGCCGGTGATGCTGGTGGATGGCATGGAACACGTGGAAAATTTGACGCTTGCCAAATTGGATGAAATCATCGAACGATTACGTGCAGATTAACGGAATACGCAATACGTGATACGTATTGTGTAGAGTCGAGGGAAATGTGACTTTGGATCCACTCGTCATCACTCTAATCGAAGCAGCGGTCAAAACGATTGTGATTATCGTGGCGCTGTTGACCGCGTTCGCGTATCTGACGCTCGTCGAGCGGTACGTCATTGCCAGGATTCAATCGCGCATTGGACCGAATCGCGTGGGTGCGATTGGTGGCATTGCCATTCTGCAACCCATCGCCGATGCGATCAAGATGATCTTTAAGGAAGATTTCTGGCCCGCCCAGGCGGATAAAATTATCTACACGATCGCGCCCGGCATTGCCGTTGTCACCGCTCTTCTGGCGTGGGCAGTGATCCCGCTCCATCCGCCGATGGAGATTTTTGGTTACCCTATCAACTTTTACATCGCCGATGTCAATATTGGCTTGCTGTACCTGCTTGCGGTGGGTTCGCTGGGTGTATATGGCATCGTGCTGGGTGGCTGGGGCTCGAACAACAAGTACTCGTTGCTGGGCGCGCTGCGTTCGACCGCGCAGATGATCAGTTACGAAGTATCACTGGGTCTTTCGCTTGTCGGTGTGTTGATGATCAGTGGTTCGCTTAGTCTGGTAACGATTGTCGAGAAACAAGCGCAGGTCTGGTTTGTCTTTTTGCAACCGCTCGGCTTTATTATCTACTTTATCGCCGCTGTCGCTGAGGTGAATCGCTTGCCGTTCGACTTGCCCGAAGCGGAAACGGAACTCGTCGCGGGATACCAGACCGAGTACTCGTCACTCAAGTTCGCGCTGTTCTATATGGCAGAGTATATCAATATGCTGACGGTGAGCGCGATTGCGGCGACGATGTTCCTGGGCGGCTATCAAGGTCCGTTTGGGATTTTGCCCGGCGTGCATTGGTTGATCATCAAGATTCTGTTCTTCATTTTCGTGATGATGTGGATGCGGGGAACGTTGCCGCGTTTTCGTTACGACCAACTGATGCGCTTTGGGTGGCAGGTGCTGTTGCCGCTCGCGCTCGCTAATATTTTCATCACCGCGTTGGTGATGTTACTGGTGGGGAGTTGATGGAACAGATTCCGTTTTATCTTCTCGCCGTGCTCGCGGTGATTGCCGCGCTCGGCGTGGTGGTGATGCGCAATCCGGTGTACAGCGCGCTCGCGCTCGCGGTCGTGTTCATTGCGCTCGCGGGGTTGTACGTTTTGTTGAGCGCGCCGTTCCTTGCCGCCGCGCAAGTGATGATCTATGCCGGCGCCATCTTGATTCTGTTCGTCTTTGTGATTATGCTCCTGAGTCCCGAGCGTGAGCAGGTGAAAGACGTACTCAAATGGCAACGGCTGCTCGCGACGATTTTTGGTGTGGCGTTTGTTTTACAACTCGCGTTGGTCCTCACACTCGCCGTCCTGCCTCCCGAACGTGGTCCCTTTACACCAGAACGGCTCGCTCAAATTGGCAGTACGCAAGCCGTCGGCGCGTCGCTCTTTACCGATTTTCTGTTGCCGTTCGAAATTGTCTCGCTGCTGCTGCTGGTTGCAATGGTGGGTGTGATTGTGCTGGCGAAGAAGCGAGTTTGAGACTTAGAGAGATTGGAGGTAACTGCTCAGCTCCAGGTTCGCTCGCTATCGGTTAGAAACCGATGACTAACGCAAGCCGATGGCTGAGCCTGAATTTCGCCGTCGTGCCCAGGGAACAACCCCACTCATCCCCCTGCCCCCCTTCTCTCCCCGCATAGCGGGGAGAGAAGGGGGAGATG
>DAOTYB010000004.1:0-15908 GCA_034435315.1 Anaerolineae bacterium
TAGAGCACCTCCATCTTTTTCTGAACTTTGGGATCGGGGTGATGGTAACGTTCATATTCGAGAGCATCAATTTCTTCGGACGTGAATTCGATCTTGATCATGATTGGCCTCCGTCTTGTTGAAAGCTTGCATACGGAGACCAGTATAGCAGAATCAAAGTCCAAATTCAACCCGTCTGGAGTATACGAATGAATGAAAGAGGGGCAAGAGTCCCATAACTCTTGCCCCTCTTGTGATGTTAAGTTACGGTGGACAAACAGTGAACGGTTTTTCGAAGATTCTGCCATCAGGCTGCATAAAGAAGTGGAGTTTGTTCTCTGCATCCAGCCAGCCTACCCGCGCGACAAAATTCTCGCACGGTCCACCCAGAGGCAGCGTCCACGAACCCAACGATTGCACCTCACCTGGCGTTGGTGAAAAGTGTGTCGTAGCAAAAGTTGTCTCACTGAACGAGCGACTGAGATCGCCAGCGCGGAAGATATAGACGCGCCACGTAAAGGTCATCTGCGTACCCAACGTGTTGACAAAGTGCGGGAAGAAGATGAGTGGCGTACCACGCACCGGCGCGGGTTGAATGCGCAGATCGGTTACAAACAAGCCAGGACGCGGCGTCGGAACAGGAGACGGTGTTGCCGGCGGTGCGGGGGGCACAGTCGGGATCACGCTAGCATCACACACCCTAAAGTCTTTTTGATAGACCTTGCCGTCAGGAGTGTTAAAGTAAACGATTTTGTTTTCAGCATCCAGCCAACCGACCCGTACGAAAAAGTCCTCACAGGTACGCCCGGTAGGTCCATAGGCAAACGTCCCAGGTGATGCCACCTCCCTCGTGCCAGGGGGAATCGCGCTTCTCAAAAGCCCTGTCTCGGTGTTCGATTTGGCTGGCTCAGCCGCTCTGAAGATGTAAACGCGCCACGATACATTTTGATCACCAGTCGCCGTATTGAGAAACGTCACTGCAAACGTAACGCTCTGATTGAAAGCAGGACGATCAGGGGTAAGCCGTACATTCGTCACATACAAACCGGGCGGAATCGGTGTCGGCGGAATAGGCGTGGCTGTGGGTAGAACAGGTGTTGGTGGAACAGGTGTCGGTGTTGGCGGCACCGGTGTGGGTGGGACCCGAGTAGGCGTTGGTGGCATAGCGGTCGGTGTCGGAGTCGGTGGCACAGCCGTTGGTGAGGGTGGCGGCAAAGTCGGTGACGGTGGAGGTAATGTTGGCGTGGGTGGTACTGGTGTTGGCGTTGCACAAGCCGCAAGCAGTGTTAACAACAACACCAACAGAACGATCGTCACAACAGTTTGTTTCATCCTTTCCTCCTTCGAAAATAAATTTGTCCACGAAGGTCACGAAGGAACACGAAGAAAAATCTTTGTGACTCTTCGTGTTCTTGGTGGATATTTTCATCCGTCGTGGCAGGCGGTTACGCCCATGAGCAACTACACTCCAACAGTATGCACAAATTTGCACTTGCTGTCTATCCCCCAAAACGGCCATTGACATAATGCAAAAAAGTGTAGGGCAAATTCGAGATTTGCCCTACACTTGGCACAAGAACTCGGTTGTAAAAATCAATACGAATGTGCTCAACACTTGTGAGCAAACGAAGAATACGGTGACCTCACATCGCGCGTGAGCCGGGCACCGCGATCGAGTGAATCAATTCCTCCACCACCGCGCGCGCGTCCACATTCTTGAGGCGCGCCGCAGGACTGATGATGAGCCGATGTGCCAGCGTGGGTTCGGCAAGCGTTTTAATGTCATCCGGAATCACATACTCGCGACCGTGCATCGCCGCGCGCGCCTGCGCCGTCTTGTACAGCGCAAGCGACCCGCGCGGACTGGCACCTAGATAAATCTCCGGGTGCTTGCGCGTGGCTTGAATGAGCGCGAGGATGTACTCTTTGATGAGCGCGTCCACGTACACCTCTTTAACCGTGCGTTGAGCGTCGAGTAAGTCATCGGCAGAGGCAACTTGGGTGAGCGTGTCAATGGGATGCGCAAGGCGTTGCGCGTCAAGCATCGCCATTTCGTCTCTGGGTGCGGGATAGCCCAGACGGATGCGGAGCATAAAGCGATCGAGTTGCGCTTCGGGAAGAGGAAACGTACCTTCGTACTCGATGGGATTTTGGGTTGCCATCACGAGGAAAGGTTGCGGCAGGGGATAGGTGACTCCATCCACCGTCACCTGGCGTTCTTCCATACATTCGAGGAGCGCGCTCTGGGTCTTGGGCGTCGCGCGATTGATTTCGTCCGTGAGCACGATTTGCGCGTGCACAGGGCCAGGGCGAAATTCAAACTCGCGCGTTTTCTGATTAAAGACGCTAACCCCGGTCACATCGGTGGGAAGCATATCCGGGGTAAACTGAATACGTCGAAACGTGCACCCGAGCGATCTAGCGATCGCGCGCGCGAGCATCGTCTTTCCTACTCCGGGCACATCCTCAATCAACAAATGCCCCTGACACAAGAGCGCGATCAACGCGAGTTCGATTTCGTTGTGCTTGCCCAGAATGACACGCTCGACATTCGCAAAAATTTTTTGCGCGAACGCCTGAACTGTTGCGAGTTTAGACATCGGGGGTAAGAAACCACGTTTCTGCCAGAAACATAGTTTCTACTACCAGTGACCCGTCTTCCAATACAACTTGATGCCCACCCAGATTCCCGGGGCTATGCCTGCTATCAAGCCGAGGGCCAGACCTGCCAGGCATTCGAGTATATCGGGCATAGGCGCTAGTCCCATGTTCCTGCACGCTTGAACAAAGAAAAACCGATAAACACGCCCAGGATAAACCCGGCGAGCGCGCCCACGATAAAACCGACGATGAGCATCACGTGCCCTGTTTGAAACGCGCAATCTCGCCTTGAAACACCGGTACGCGTCCGTTGTCTGTCAGGCGATACAAGTCTTCGGGCTTGTCAATGCGATCAGTGAACAAAACGCCGTCCAGATGATCAATCTCGTGCTGGAACGCGCGCGCGAGCAGATCCTCGCCGGTCAATTTGATTGCCTTGCCGTGGCGGTTCAACCCTTTGACCACCACCTTGCGCGCGCGGCGCACGATGCCCACATAGCCCGGAATCGAAAGGCATCCTTCTTCGCCCACTTGTTCGCCTTCTGCCAGAATGATTTCTGGATTGATGAACACGATGCGTTCACCGCTATAGCGCACGTGACGTTTTTCGCGCGGTTGGGCCTGGATCGTGTCGTCCGTATCGTCCTGGGGCATCTCGACGACAAAGACTCGCAAGCCCACGCCGATTTGCGGCGCGGCGAGCCCCAGGCCGTGTGCCGCGTGCATCGAATCGAACATATCATCAATCAGTTTTTGTATGGACGCGTCAACGCGCTTGACCTTTTTGGCTTTTTGCCGCAGAATCGGATGTTCCGATGTGAGAATGGGTTTGACTGCCATTGTATCCGTGTTCAGTGTTCAGTAGTCGGTCGTCACTAACCTAGTGACGGTGTTCCGCGCCTCATCCTGGACGGAAGGGTGGGTTGCCGTCGTCCGCAGGCGCAATCAGGGTCGCGCGCGTGCCCAGTCGTGCTGCGATCGTGTCCGATAGGCGGTTCAAGCCCGCTTTGTCGAAGGCATCCACGCGCTCGATGATTTTGCCGGCGTCAATCAAGAACAGAGTGGGCACAACGACAGGATCGTACTGTTTGGAGACACGCCAATCCGCATCAATCAGAATCGGGAAGGTGCTACCATATTTTGATGCAAAATTTCTGGAAGCGTCTCGCTCGTGTTGGGAAACACCCCACACCGCCAGCCCCACATCTTTGTATGCCTGATGCATTCTTTCGATATAGGGCCAGGCAAGCATACACACGGGACAGGTCGTTTTGAAAAACACCGCGAGCGTCAACGCGGTATCGCCCAGCGAATATGATTTACCGTCCACACCTTTCAAAGTGAACGCAGGTGCCGTTTGACCAACAGAAAGAGTTGCCATCACCAAACTCCACGCTAAATGAGCCAATGAACCAATTAGCCAATGAGCCAAAGCAAATGTGCCAAATGTGCCAAATCTGCCAAACGCGCCAAAACTTTTGTCATTTGCCATCTACTCATTTGTCATTCGTCATTTGCCCATTTGTCATTTGCTCATTTGCCATTCATCATTCGTCATTCGTCATTCATCATTCGTCATTTGGCTCATTGGCACATTGGCTCATTGGCCCATTGACACATTGGCTCATTTCTTCGCCTTTGCCTTACGTTCCGCTTCTTCGCGTGCCCAATCGGTGGGATGGATTTGGGCGTGGTACGAAGCCGGTTTGGAGAGAGTGTGAATATCAAAGATATGACTCTGGCGTTCATAGCCGGCAAGTTCGTACACATGATCCATCTTGATTGCATCGAATGGGCAAAATTCAGCGCACAAGCCGCAGTTCATACACACATCAATATCAATGTAAAACTCGGCAGGTTGTGGTTTCGGTTTACCTTCGGGTGTTGTCGCGCGCACAATCCAGATACACTGTGGCGGACATACTTTGGCACAGATACCACATGCCGTGCAACGCTGTTTGCCGATGACCGGCTTGCCCGTCGTGGGGTCTATCTTGGGCTGACCATTTTCATCGAGGGCAGGTTCGTACACCAGAAACGGGATGAACCGAAAATTTTCTGGCGCAGGCAAGCGTTCTTCGGGATATTGCACCGTAAAGATGCCGCTCCCGCGCACGCTTTGCCGTTCCTTGAGCAACGCGTCGTCATAGCGACGTCCTAGATGTTTGAGATCACTGAGATATGTTTTCACCAGACGACTGGCGGTATAGCGCAGTCCATTCAATAATCCAAGTGCCATAGCGTCTCCTGTTCGATAAGGGGTGCAACTAGCGATCCACCTCACCCATCACAATATCAATCGAGCCAAGAATGACGATCATATCCGCTACTTTGTGCCCAAGGCACATTTGGTTCAGCGCGGTCAGATTGATGAACGAGGGCGCGCGCACATGATAACGATACGGATTGGCACTGCCATCACTGACGACGTAAAAGCCCAGTTCACCTTTGGGATTTTCGGCGCGTCCGTACGCGTCACCTTTGGGTACGCGCACCTGATAGTTCTTTTTGCCAGTCATAATCTCGCCGGGCGGAATTTGCTCGAGGGCTTGTTTGAGAATCTTGATACTCTGGCGCATTTCGGCAAAGCGTACCATAAACCGATCGTACAAATCGCCGACGGTGCCGGTGGGGATGTCGAATTCAAAGCGATCGTAAATCGAATAGGGTTCCGCGCGGCGTATATCGTACTTGACACCTGAGGCGCGCAACACGGGTCCCGCCGTGCTGTAGTTGATGGCAAGATCACGCGGCAGAATGCCGATGTTCTTCGCGCGTGACAGGAACAGTTCGTTCTTTGCCATATACGCTTCCAGTTCATCGGTACGCCGGGGCAAGCGTTCGTTGACGAGATACTTGCATTTGTCAATGAAATCATCCGTCACATCGCGCGCCACGCCACCAAAGCGCATATAATTGCACATCATTCGCGAGCCGGCGACGGCTTCGAATAAATCCAGAATCAGTTCGCGTTCTTCAAAGGCGTACATAAAGGGCGTGTAAAACGCGCCCAATTCGTTATAGATGAATCCGAGCGCCGAGGCGTGATTTTGCCAGCGGGACAGTTCTGCCATAATCACACGAATGTACTCGGCGCGTTCGGGTGGTTTGATCCCGAGCATCTTTTCAACCGTGATGGCATAGGCAAGATTATTCGCCATCGCGTTGAAATAGTCCAGCCGATCGGTAAAGGGCATATTGCCCAAATAGGTATTGCGCTCACCGATCTTTTCATGATTGCGATGCAAATAGCCAAACACCGGCTCGACCGCATAGACCGTCTCGCCATCGAGCGTCACCTTGAGACGCAAGACTCCGTGCGTGGAAGGATGTTGCGGCCCAAAGTTCAAAACAATTTTATCCGTACGCAAGCGTGTCAGCGCAGCGCGTGTTGCTTCGACAACGGGGACCGTGTCGCGCGGTGGTTGGTACGCCAGCGCGTCAAAGTTCGCCGGGTATTGCACGTTATCGTGCCAGGGATTACGATCTTCTGCCAGGATGTGATAGCCCTGATCCCAGCGCGAGCCAAACGGTTTTTTCTCTTCCTCGTAGTATGGCTCTTTGTAATCTTTGCGTAGCGGATAACCCTCAAAACCCTCCCACATCAAAATCCGGCGCAGATAGGGATGACCCTCAAAACGAATCCCCATCATATCGTACACTTCGCGTTCCTGAAAATCCGCGCCACGATACACCGGCACGAGTGAAGGCACGCTCGGATTGTCGCGCGGGGTGTTCACTTTGAGGGTCAACGGTGCACCACCGCGCTCCATCGAACTGAGGTGATAGACCACTTCGAAATGGTCGAGCCAATCTACACTCGTGACGTTGTTCAAATAATCGAACGCCAGGTTATCGTGCAAATAGCGCGCCACATCGAGCAGGTGCTCTTTTTTGAGGACGATGCATTGCGCGCTGACCGCCTCCACCGCATCCGGATACTGAGTTTTGATGTGCTCAGCCACAACGTGCGGATCGGTCAGATGGATTGGGGTATCAGGTACAGCAGGAGTGTTGGCTACCATTGTCAGACTCCAAGAAAGGTTCAAGGTTGGTAGGGTACCGTTGGACGTACGCCTCGCACTATTCCTTCTTTTCGCCTTTGGTGGGTTTATGTAACTGGAGCGCGCGCGCGGCGAGTTTTTCCGGATCTGCGGTGAATGCCGTAATTTCTTCCAGCCGACGCGCATCAATCAAATCGGGTCCCAGGATGGGTTCGGGGACTCCTTCGGAAATCCCCTTACGATACCAGGGCACCTCGCGAATGGATTGTCGGTCAATCTTTTTTTGTAGTTGCATCAGACCGTAGAGGAGGGCTTGCGGTGTGGGAGGACAGCCGGGCACATACACATCTACCGGAATCAACTTGTCCACACCAGAGACGACGTTATAGCCTTCTTTGAATGGACCACCGCCACTGGCACACGCGCCCATCGCGACGACGTACTTGGGTTCTGCCATTTGATTGTACAAGCGTACGACCGCAGGCGCCATTTTCTTGGTGAGTGTACCAGCAACAATCATCAAATCCGCCTGACGTGGGGTGGCGCGAAACAGTTCCATTCCAAAACGTGCAATGTCAAAGCGCGTGGCGCTGGTGCAAATCATTTCGATTGCACAGCATGCCAGACCAAAGCCCATTGGCCAGATCGAGTTGCGGCGTCCCCAGTTGTAAATCAGGTCGAGCAGGTCAATGAATTTATTGAGGGGACCTGTCCACACACTGCGCCGCGCTTGTTCGGCAAGCCATTCTTCTTCGCTAAGCATACCCTGCATCGGGATGGGTTTTTGTTCTTGTGACATATCATCCTCTCGAGCAAATCGTCCTTCGCCTACCTTGCACGATCACAAACTTTCATTTTCCAATGGCGTTGCACCGTTTTCTGTTCAACCTACTTGACGGCACCAATGAAAGTTTGTGCCCGTACCAGGTAGAAACAATGGGTCGGTATGATTGAAACGCACAGATAGTTGAATGGTCTATCAAGAGCACACGCGTTCAAAATGCAAAGTGGGTGTGAAAGTCTTTTCCGCCATTGGAAGGTTACGGTGCACGTTATTTCGCCGTCGTTGTACGGAGGAAAATCTTTCGCACCTACGGGACAACCCCTCATCCCCCTGCCCCTGCTCTCTCGCAGAGCAGGGGGGATAGGAGAAGGGGTGGGGCTATTTCCCAATGGATAGCACGGTTGAGTAATTATCCCGCAAAGTTTGTACCCGGGCTGGGTAACCCTATCTCTACCGCAACAGTGTCACAGTCGGCGTGGCAAAATGCGTCAGGGTTTGCGTGACGATAGGATAGGTAGGGGTATATTCCAAAGGTAACTGCGTCTGCGTTTGGCTTGACCAATACCACGATAACATCATCAAGCACACAAGTATCACCGCGGCCAGAGCAAGTCCCACAGGGCGCGCCCACGCGCGCACACCTGCTGACTCTGGTGCGGGCGACACCGCGGGGACTTGTATCGCCGGGGTCACCCAGCCGACAAATCCCATACTTTCCAGCAGATGTCGCCCAAAGCCCGTCGTCTGCAACGTATCGTCCAGATGCACCATAAATTGCCCGCGCAACAACGGCATCAACGTCGTGCGCAAAGTCGGCTCATCCAGGCCCACCTGATGCGCCAATGCCTTGAGCGTACACGGTCCCATATAGTTGGCATATGCCAGCAGGAACAAGACCGAGGAATCGGCCAGGACGATGATCTCGTCGCGATGAGCACCATAAACTTCCAACAGGTTAGCCGGCAAGGGATGAGCGGCTGTTTTCAAATGGTCGCCCTGGAAGACGCTCCCCATTCCCACGCGCCAACTGGTAGCATTTTGAAGCGCGCAGTACTTGACCAGTTGCATCAAGGCGATCTTCTCGGTGATCTTGATGCGTAGATGACCGCGCAGCAGGTCCGCCGGGTACTCGTACGTTTCGACGTTGTTGTAGATCGCGCGCAAGTTTTCGACGGCTCGCTGATATAAACGCTCATCCGAGGCAGCGACATCAATGAACAACAACATTCGCGCACCCACCACGCGCCCTTCGGCAAAATGCTGCACCGCGCCGACGACGCCGTAGGTGGATTGCAAAACGAGGATAACATCTGCCGTTTCGCTTTGCAGAAATTCGACTCCCTTTTGAGTGAGGGCTTGAATAGGTACACCGAGTTGTTCGCTGAAAAAGACATTATGCCCGGCGCGCTGTAACGCTTCTTGAATTTGACGGCGTTGCTCGATCCAGATTTGCGTGCGCTGGCGCGGTCCCCAGATCATCACAACCAACGGGGTGTGTCGAACGGCATTCTGCAACGTCTCGTAGCGCGGCTTGAAAAAGCGGGTGTAAAATTCACTCGTGCGCGAACTTGCAAAGGCTCGGGTCAGAATCATCCTCAATTCTCCTCACCGTACCTCAACGGTTCACCCACACCCATATCATACCACAGGCGTAAGCACCGAGTCAAGGGAAAACCGGACGCGTTAGGCACTCGGCCAACCCAAACGCTTTGTACGTGCGAATGGTTGGAACGGCAAAAGGTGACGCTGTGCGCCGCCCGCCAGGGGCGGCAAAAAACTCACGCGGTCTCCGTCCTGTAACACATAGTCCGCGCTCGCGCGTTTTTGGTTCACCGCATATACCACATCGACGCGCGCCGCGCGCGGATGGTCGCGCAGATAGGCGCGCCACAATTGTTCGAGCGTGGTGCCTGCGGCTATCTCGCGCCACTCGACTTTGATGCCGGTCATCTCGCGCAGAACAGCCAGAAATTCAACCTGAACGCGCATTGCCACACACGAGTCTTGTCGGTTAGTGTTCGGCAGGTGCAGAGTCGGTGTGATCAATCAAGGCACACGCTTGCTTTCACCCAACCGTTTTCGACAATGGCGACACAACCAACGGATTTCTGACTAACGACGCGGGCGCGCGCCGCCGCGCCCTCCGCCACGACTGCGCATATCTTCGCGCGAACGTGGCTCGCGTTCACTGCCGCGCGGTGACTCGCCGCGCCCGCCGCGCTCGCTCCGCGCGCCGCGATCACGTTCGACCGCTTGCTCCACCGTCCATCCTTCCAGAACCGCCTGACGCGAGAGGCGAATCTTACCCGCTTCGTCAATATTCGTCACCATCACCATAATCTCGTCACCCAACTTGACAATGTCGCGCACATTCTTGACCGGGTGATCCGCCAACTGGGACACATGCACCATCCCATCCACACCGGGAGCCAGTTCCACAAAAACACCATAGTCTTCGATGCGCACCACCTTGCCGGTGTAAATCGCGCCGGGCTTGGGCGTTTCGGTCATCCCGCGAATGCGATCGAGCGCCATAATCGTCCCTTCGCGATTCGATGAAGCGATAAAGACCGTGCCATCTTCTTCAATGTCAATCTTGACGCCAAACTCGTCCTGTAGTTTACGCACGTTCTTACCGCCGGGTCCGATGAGCGCGCCGATTTTCTCGGGATCAATCCGGGTGACCATAATGCGCGGGGCGTGTGGTGAAATATCCATACGCGGTTCGGGAATCACATCGAGCATCTTGCTCAGGATGATGAGGCGCGCTTCTCTGGCTTGTAGCATGGCCTGGTGCAAAATGTGGGTGGCGATTCCTTCCAGTTTCAAATCGAGTTGCAACGCGGTGATGCCGTTGGCGGTTCCCGCCACTTTGAAATCCATATCGCCCAGAAAATCTTCCATACCGATAATGTCGGTGAGGATTGCATAGCGGTCACCTTCGCTGACAAGCCCCATCGCCACACCGGCCACAGGTGCTTTGATCGGCACGCCCGCGTCCATCAGCGCAAGGGTAGAACCACACACACTCGCCATTGACGTTGAACCGTTCGATGATAGCACTTCGGAGACCAGACGGATGGTGTACGGAAATTCGCTCTCGTCTGGAATCATCTCCACCAGCGCGCGTTCCGCCAGCGCCCCATGTCCGATCTCGCGTCGCCCCGGTCCACGCGAGGAACGCGCCTCACCAACCGAGTAGGGCGGAAAGTTGTAATGGTGCATAAACCGCTTTTCTTCTTCTGGCGACAGTGAATCCACAATCTGCGATTCGCTCGGCATACCGAGGGTGGCAATCGTCAGCACCTGGGTTTCCCCGCGCGTGAACAAGCCCGAACCGTGTGCGCGCGGCAGCAGGCCGGTTTCGCAGGTGATGGGACGTAACGAGATATAGTCGCGTCCATCGGCGCGACGCCCTTCGTTCAACACCATCGCGCGCAAATCGGCTTTGACTTTGGCGTCGAAGGCTTCTGCCACCTCGAGCGCGGTGTACTGGTCTTTGAACGCGGCAATCATTTCCTCTTTCAGTACGTCGAGCGCCTCGTTGCGTTCCGATTTCGCGCCGCTGGTCTTGATCATCTCGATAACGCGGTCGCCTAATTTTTGAGCCACGGCTTGTTTCACCGCGTCACTGACCACGTACAGTGGATAATCGCGTTTGGGTTTACCGATTTCGGCGCGCATCCGTTCTTGCAACTCGATGACCGGTTGCATCGCCGTATGACCCTGTTGAATCGCGTCAAGCATTTGCTCTTCGCTAATCTCGCGCGCGCCGGCTTCGATCATCACAACGGCTTGCTTCGTCCCCGCCACGCGCAAATCGAGAATCGAGTGTTCCATCTGGGATGAGGTAGGGTTGAAAACGAATTTGCCATCAATCAAGCCGACACGCACAGCACCGACGGGTCCATGGAATGGAATATCGCTAATGGTCAAAGCGGCGGACGCGCCGATAATCGAGAGAATGTCAATGAAATGTTCCTGGTCGGCACTGAGGGCAGTTACTACGATACTCACATCGTTGCGGAAACCTTTGGGGAAGAGGGGACGGAGAGGGCGATCAGTGAGGCGACAGAGAAGAATGGCTTGTTCACCCGGCTTGCCTTCACGTTTGAAAAAACCGCCGGGAATTTTACCTGCGGCATAGAGACGTTCCTCGTAATCTACCGTAAGCGGAAAAAAGTCCACACCTTCTTTGGGCTGAGACGCGGCGGTTGCCGTTGCGAGAATCACGGTGTCGCCGTGACGCACAGTGACCGCGCCGTTTGCCTGTCCTGCCAGTTTGCCCGTCTCAATTGTGAGCGTACTATCGCCGAACGGAATCGAAAATGTGTAAACGTTATACATAAAAAACCTCCAATGTGGTGCTCGTGCAATAGTTGGAGAGTGCAATAGTTAGAGTATAACTATTGCACCCACTCCCTATTGCTAACGTGCTTTTCCCATCGGAGGTCAGGGACTGGAGACTGCGTTCCACTGAACACTGATCACTGAACACTGGTTCCGTGCAGCGCACTCTCCAATTCCCGCCCTCGCCGATGGGAAAAGTGTAATGGTGTGAAAAACAAACAAACGAGTAGATGGAGAGACTGGGCACCACATCTACTCGTTCTTCGGCTGCTTATTTGCGCAATCCGAGTCGTGAAACAATCTCTTTGTACCGGCTAGCGTCTTTTTTACTCAGATATTTGAGGTGTCGTCGGCGTTCGCCAACCATCTTCAACAAACCGCGTCGCGAATGGTTATCGTGTTTGTGATCTTTTAGATGTTCAACGAGTTGGTTAATCCGCGTGGTCAAAAGGGCAATCTGCACCTCCGGCGAGCCGGTATCTTGGGCGTGAATGTGATACTGTTGCACAATCGCCGTTTTTTCTTCCTTTTTTAACGCCATGCGTGACTCCCTTCCGTGTATAGCAATCTCCCAAGCAGGGGGATTATAGCACAAATGGATGATTAAGGCAAATCAAGTTCGGCGCGGCGGAAGTGCATTTCAGTTTGGGGGCAAATCCGCTTGAGTCATGGATTTCACCACCGTGCTCTTGAGCAATCCCCCTCTCATCCCCCTGTCCCCTTCTCTCCCCGCGTAGCGGGGAGAGAAGGGGGATGACGGGGTGGGGAGCTATGCGTTTGCAAGAATGCAAAACGTGGGCTGAGAAACTTGCCCCCAAACTGAGATGCACCTAGTGGGGTTGTTCCCGGGAAACGACGACAAAACTCAGCCCGCGGCTTGCGTTAGCCGTCGGTTTCTAACCGACAGCGAGCAATGCCCGGGCTGAATAGTTACGCTCTGTGAACCCGTGTGGACAAACGTATTTTCGAAGGAAAAACGCGCCTATGCTGGCACCTTGTGTAATTGCCGCACAACCAAAATCACTTTGCCTTGAATCTGCACATCGCGCGGGTCAGCGTAAATCGGTTTGAGCGTGGGGTTCATCGGTTGCAGGCGCACGCGATTTTTCTCCTGATACACGCGCTTGAGCGTAGTCTCGTTCTTGTCTTTGAGCCATACAGCACACATATCACCGTTATCGGCAACCTCTTGCTTTTTCATCACGACAATATCGCCGTCGTTGATGAGCGCGTCAATCATCGAGTTGCCTTTGACTTGCAACGCAAAGAGACCTTCGGCATTGGGGACAAGTTCGCGCGTGAGGGCAATCATCTCGCCATCCCATTTGGTCATCCCTTCGCCGGGTAAGGGGATGGGCGCGCCGGCAGCGATCTTGCCGAGCAAAGGAATCTGCACACTTGATCCTTCACCCAGCAGGGTTTTGGCTTGTTGCCCTACCACGCGCAAACCGCGCGAGACTTCTTTTTCGCGCTGGATCAATCCCTCGCGCGCGAGGATATTGAGGTTATAGTTGACAACCGACGTGGACGAGATACCCACATGCGCGCCGATTTCGCGAATCGTGGGGGGACGACCTTTCTCGCGCACAAAGCGGGTAATGAACGCATAAATTTTCTGTTGTCGTTCCGAAAGAGCCATCCAGCACCTCCTCGGGGCAGGAGCGACCCATCTATTCGCCCGCCAGAACATTTGTGCAAATTATACCTGAACACCTGTTCTGTGTCAAATCGGCGTGAGGTGCATTTCAGTTTGAGGGCAAGTTTCTCAGCCCACCTTTTGCACTTTTGCAAACGCATAGCCCTACCCCGTCATCCCCCTTCTCTCCCCGCGACGCGGGGAGAGAAGGGGGTAGGGGATGAGAGGGGATTGCTCAAGAGCACGGCGGCGAAATTTGTGGCTCAAGCGGATTTGCCCCCAAACTGAAATGCTACCTTATGTGTTCCTAATTGGCAGTGCGCGTGTTTTGTGTATAATGTTCGTATGATGTGCTATCCTTCAAGGAGTTGTTGCAATGACCTATCCCACTCTTCCGCTGGCTTTTGATGAAACCGATCAGTTGATTGCCACAACGTTACGTATGCTTGCGGTGGATGCTGTCCAGCAAGCCAATTCGGGTCACCCTGGTTTGCCACTGGGCGCGGCGGATATCGTCACCGTTTTGTGGACGCGCTTTCTCAAACACAATCCTGCCAATCCTCTCTGGGCGAATCGCGATCGCTTTGTACTTTCCGCAGGACACGGTTCAGCCTTGCTGTACGGTCTGTTGCATCTCTTTGGCTATCCTATGCCGCTCGATGAAATCAAACGCTTTCGTCAATGGAACAGTCTCACGCCCGGTCATCCCGAGTACGATCCGCATCGGGGAATCGAAACGACGACAGGTCCCCTGGGACAGGGATTTGCCAACGCGGTCGGTATGGCACTGGCAGAGCGCTGGCTGGCGGCGCGGTTCAACCAGCCCGATTTTCCCATCGTGGATCATTTCACCTATGTCCTCGCTTCGGATGGTGATCTGGAGGAAGGCATCTCGCACGAAAGCGCATCGCTCGCGGGACACTGGGGCCTGGGGAAACTCATCGTGCTGTACGACGACAATCACATCTCGATTGATGGTCCCACCGAACTATCGTTCAGCGAAAACATTCCGCAGCGATTCGCCGCGTATGGCTGGCACACGCAACAAGTGGACGGTCACGATATGCAAGCGATTGCGGCAGCGCTTCGCGCGGCACAAGCCGAAACCGAACGCCCTTCGCTCATCGCCTGTCGCACGCACATCGGTTTGGGCAGTCCCAAACAAGATACCGCCAAAGCGCATGGTGAACCGCTGGGCGAAGACGCGCTGCGCGCCACCAAAGAATACTATCGCTGGCTCCCTGAACCGCGCTTTTACATTCCCGAAGGTATTCACGCGCGTCTCGATGCGGTACGCGCGCGCGGACGCGCGCGGGAAGAGGAATGGAACGCGTTGCTGGCGCGCTATCGCGCGCGTTATCCGGAACTGGCGGCGCAGTGGGATGTGTACCTCAGCGGTCAATTACCAGCGGGCTGGGAGTCGCTTCTGCCGACCTTGCCTGCTGACAAACCACTGGCAACGCGCGCGGCGTCGGGGCAAGTGCTCGAAGCCATCGTCGGCAAGATTCCCACGTTGCTGGGTGGTTCGGCGGATCTCACGCCAAGCAACAACACCAAGCCCAAAGATGCCAGACACATCCGCCGTGGCGATTTTAGCGGCACCTATATTCACTTTGGCGTGCGTGAACACGCGATGGGCGGCATTATGAACGGACTCGCCTTGCACGGCTTGCGACCGTATGGCGGTACGTTCCTGGTGTTCTCCGATTATATGCGCCCCTCCATTCGCCTTGCCGCGATGATGCGGTTGCCGGTCATTTACATCTTTACGCACGACAGCATCGGCCTGGGCGAAGATGGTCCCACGCATCAACCTAGCGAACACCTCACCGCGCTGCGCGCGATTCCGAATCTAGTGGTGCTGCGTCCTGCCGATGGACACGAGACCGTGCAGGCGTGGAAATTCGCGCTGGCGCGCCGGGACGGACCGACCGCGCTCTTGCTCAGTCGTCAACCGATTCCGTTCACCACGCCCGTGCAAAACGATCTGGCACGCGGCGCGTACATTGTGGCGGACGCTCCTGCACCGCGCCTCGTGTTGATGGCGACCGGTTCCGAAGTCGCTCTGGCGATGGAAGCACACCAAAAACTTGCCGAGCAAGGGATTGCCGCGCGCGTCGTTTCGATGCCCAGTTGGGAGTTGTTCGACGCGCAACCGCTCGCGTATCGTCAACACGTGTTACCGCCGCACGTGCCGCGCCTTGCCATCGAAGCCGGCGTCACGCTCGCGTGGGGACGGTACATCGGTGAAAATGGCGCGGTGATTGGCCTGGATCGTTACGGTGCATCGGGACCGTACAAGGTGTTGTTCCGCGAACTCGGGTTCGATGTGGAGAATGTGCTTGCTCACGCACGGCGGTTGCTTGTGCCTGAACGCGTCGAGTGAATGCTACACCTTCAACGGTCGCAAACTTTCATTTTGGTTTGCACAGTTACAGGCTTGCCCCCACTCATCCCCCTGCCCCTTCTCTCCCCGCTTTGCGGGGAGAGAAGGGGGAGATGGGGGCAGGGGAGTGGGCGGACGGCTGCGCCGCCCGCCCACTCCCCTATTCCC
>DAOTYB010000005.1:0-12120 GCA_034435315.1 Anaerolineae bacterium
TTCGGTGTGCACGAGGCTGGTTGTGCTACTCGGAAGTGCGACTTGTTGGCTTTGCGCCTGCCCCAATGCGAGCCATATCAGTTCTTGACAGAGAACACGGTTGCTCTCCCCGCCACGCGGGGAGAGCAGGGGGCAGGGGGATGAGTGGGGTTGTTCCCCCGGAGCGGCGTTACACTTCGCCATCGGCTCGCGTGAGCCGTTAGTTGCCAACCGACGGCGAGCGAATCTCAGAGGCGGGGTTAAAAGTTAAAAATCTAGCCGTTGGGAAAGTCCGATAAAATCGAAGGGCACCTTTTGAGGTGCCCAATTATTTTTATTCGGTTTCGTTGGCGTAGATACGCACGCGCCGCTTGGGTTCTTTGCCGAGGGAGCGCGAGAACAGGTTGGCGCGGCGCGCCACCTCGTGTTGTTGCCGACGAATGTACGCACTTTGCGGCGCCAGTTCCACCGAGTGCGCTTCACCGCGACGAATTTGCTCGATGGCGGCTTCGGTTTCTTCCAGCGCGGCTTGCAAAGGATCCATCACATCGGCAAGCCCGTACAAATCTTCGAGCAGTCCCTCCATTTGCGCGAGCGTGTTCGAACGCAAAACATACACCGGCACGCCGCGTCGTTCCGCTTCGCTAATAATCGGTGGGCGTTTGCGGTAATAATTTTTCAACGTCACCAATGCATCAGCACTGTGTACATCGTTCACGATTTGAAGGGGTACGTTCAAACCTCTGGCGGCTTGTTCCAGCCGCTCCTGACTCACACCGTACGGATACACGCGCAACAGGCGCGCTCTGTCTTCAACGCGGCGCGTCGTTTCGCGTGTGACGCCGGAGGACGGCACGTGCGCCGGCTTTTCGATTTTCACTTGTCCATCTGCCTGGCGCAGACGAATCTCCGGCTCGAGGGCGCGACCGCGCAAGAGCGCATCCACCGCTTGTGCAATGTTGTGATGCACTGCCAACCGATCGCGCTCTTGAATTTCGATGAGCACATCGAACGTCGGAGGGGCTTTGCGTTCCAGAATGGACTTTTGCGTGCCGCGTCGTCGCGCTTCTTCGTCGGAGAGGGTGACCGATTGAATGCCGCCGATCAAATCGGCGAGGGTCGGGTTCATCATCAAATTGTCGAGCGAGTTACCGTGCGCGGTGCCGATGAGTTGCACACCGCGCTCGGCGATCGTGCGCGCGGCTTCAGCTTCCAACTGCCGCCCGATTTCGTCAATGATGATGACTTCGGGCATATGATTTTCGACCGCTTCGATCATTACTTCGTGCTGCAAGGTGGGCGTGGGCACTTGCATGCGCCGCGCTTTGCCGACCGCGGGATGCGGCACATCGCCATCACCGCCGATTTCGTTCGACGTATCCACGATGACGACGCGTTTGGTATCACTGAGAATGCGCGCCGATTCGCGCAACAGCGTGGTCTTGCCAACACCGGGACGTCCTAGAATCAACACACTCTTGCCCGATTCGATGATGTCGCGAATGATTTCAACAGTGCCATACACCGCGCGGCCCACGCGACAGGTCAAGCCAACGATGCGCCCTTGCCGATTGCGAATGCACGAGATGCGATGCAACGTGCGCGGAATGCCGGCGCGATTGTCGGTAGTGAATTCGCCAATGCGCGCCACGACATAATCCAGATCGGCTTGATCCACCTCGCGCGCGTTGAGCGCCACCGATTCATTCACAAAGCGCGCTTCGGGCACGCGTCCAAGGTCGAGTACGACTTCAAGAAGGTCATCACCGCGATTGATTGCGCGCAGATGCGTTTGCACGCGCGGTGGGAGAACATTGAGCAGTAAATCCAGATCGTCAGTAATCAGTTGTTCTGTCGTCAAAAACACCTCTTGCGATTTGCGATTTTCGATTGGCGATTGCCGATAGGGAGTTTCATCAACCAATTATAGCACTATCTTCGCGGGCGTCAAAGTGATTTTTGCCACACAACGAAATGAGATAGCCCCACGGTGCGCAGCGGCGTACGCTCCAAAAAGTACGTGACGCCGCGTAACACGCGCGCGAGGAACGCGCGTCGCCGCGCGAGTTTGTCATAGCCGGGAAAAATTTGCGTGTGGACGAGTAGCACGCCGTCCAGTCCGGCGAACAATGCGCGCAGGTCGCGCGTGGTGTACGCGCGCACGTGTGGCGCCAGGCGCGCGCGCAGAACAGCGGGCAGGTAGCCGATGAGCGGAATGTTGCCAAAGACATAGCGCGTGCCGAAATACGCGCCGTGCGTCTCGAACGGGTAGAGACGATTCGGCGCGAAGACGATGACGCGCCCACCGCGCCGGCAGACGCGCTGTGCCTCGCGAATCGTCTGCGCGTCATCGGCGACGTGTTCGATGACTTCGTGCAACAGCACCGCGTCGAAGGTGTCGCTGGGAAAGGGGAGCGTTTCGGAGATGGCGCACGCGAGTAGTGCGAGATTTTTGTCGCGGCGCGCCTCCACAAGTTTTTCCGCGTCCACGTCCACGCCAAACGCGCGCGCGCCGCGCGCGGCAAACTGCGCAACGTACGCGCCAATGCCGCAGCCCACATCCAGCACGCGCGCGTTTTCCAGCGCGACGTACCGCCGAATCATCTCCAGACGGCGGTCCTGTCCAAATCGCCAAACGTAGGAGGGATGTCCAAGCCGAATTGCTTTGTCGTCAGTCATTACGCGTGTATCGGAACAGGTTGGCACCGTCCGACTGTCTCACTGTCCCACTGTCCCACTGCTACCACGAATACCGCACCGTGTAACTCAACACACTCTCGCCGTCGGGTTTGACGTTCACGCGAAATTCAATTGTCTGCGCGTCCAACTTGGTGTAATCCTGTGTGGATCGCATAATTTGCCAATTCGACCAGCGGAAGAGCCGCTCGACCACGCGCACCTCGACCGCTTCTTTTTTGTGATTGCGAAGTTTAATTTCGTACGTCTCTTCGATGACGCGATCGCTGATCTTGGTAAAGTTCGTTTGCTTGCGTTCACCGACCACATCGAACGCGTTGCCGATGTACAGTCGAATCAGTTCGTCTTTGGGCGTGTGGTCAATGTTATCTTCGCCGATGAATTGATTACTCCCGTCGGCATCCGTTTTGTAAACCCGAATCGTGCCTTTGGGCAGTGGAATTCCCAGTTTGTTCTGCTCGCTGTTCTTGAATTCGAGCATCACCGCGACTTTGGTATCACTCGTCTTGCCATAGTTCGGATCGGTGATTTGATAGCCGTAGAAACGATACGCTTTGCCGCCATCGTAGACGAAGAGTTTGTTGATGGGTACCCCTGCTGCGCTGGTGAATTCGATTTGCTTGGTCTCGCGGTTACGAATCGTCGTGGCGCGTTGCAACGAGTACAGTTTGTACTCAAAAATGTCTTGCTGGACGAATTGCGGTTCGGGCGCTTTGGCGGTCGCCGTGGGAAGCGCATA
Organism: Anaerolineae bacterium; assembly: GCA_034435315.1. Taxonomy (GTDB): domain Bacteria; phylum Chloroflexota; class Anaerolineae; order UBA4142; family UBA4142; genus VGOB01. Next base: position 3,416 of record DAOTYB010000005.1, read on the forward strand.
GCCATCGCGCGCGGCAGGGGCGGGCGTCACGCGGCGCACATCGCCAGCGACGAGTTTGAGATTGGCGTTCTCGTACGTCGCGCCGCTTTGATTGTCAATCGTCACCCAGCCGTTCAAGTTCATCGCGGTATCGTCCTTGTTCACCACGACGACGTAATTCGCGCGCCAATTGATGCCGTTCGTGATGTAGGTGACCTGAGTGTTGTGGTTGCCGGCTTTTGCCGAGTTGATGAGCCAGATGAGCGTCGGTTGGGTGATGAGTCCGCCGGGCAGGTTGGGGAATTTTATTTCGCGCACCTGCGCGAGTTTGATGGTTGTCACCTGACCGTCATCGTGTTGCAAGATGATGTCGTCCGCGCCGCTCAACAACTTGCCGCTGTACTTGGAGCCGTCCTCCGTGACGAGTGAAATGTTTTGCTCGAGGTATCGTTCCAGAATCTTTTTCGAGCCAACAATGTCATACGCGTAATTTTGTTCGAGGACGCGTGTGCCATCGGGATCGGTGAGTGAGGTGAATTGGACACTCGTTGGATCAATCTGCGCGGCAACGTCGGTAAAGCGCACTTCGTTCATTCCGGCTTTGAGCGCGAGCACACGCTTGTCTTTGACCAGCGCCATGTTTTGATTGTACACGGTAAGGTCAATGCTATCACTCTTTGCATAGGCGGTAGGTGTAGACATCGCCAGCGGTGTACCGCCTTGACAGCCGAGTGTCAGCACAAGGAGCGCGAGCAAGGCAAGACTGAGCGCAAGCCAGAACCATTTTCGGTAAAACATAGTTGCCTCCTCAATTGTGACCGACGACAGCCGACCGCCGACCGTCGTCGTATACTTTCACCTGTTAAACGCTTGCGCGTACTAAAATGTTCCAACCGCCGCTGGTGTTCTGCCTACTGCTCGCGCAGCACGGATTCCACATCGCTTACCACGATGCGCTCGGCGCCTGCGCCGAGCATTTCCAGCGCGCTTGCCTGAGTGGTGATGCCTCCTGCGGCACGAATTTTAAGATGGGGACACAAGGTACGCACCAGTTGCACATTGGCAAGGGTGGTGGGGGAATGTGCAAAGCCGGTCGCGGTCATCACAAACGCAATCGGTGTGGTCTGTATGATTTTGCACGCGCGCGCTTGGTCCTCCGCGCTCAGCAGCGGCATTTCGAGGATCACGGTGATGGGCTTGCCGCGCGCAGTCTTGACCACGCCCATAATGTCGTTGCGTACTGCCAGTTCGTCGCCGTCGCGCAGCGCGCCGATGTTGATGACCATCGCCAGTTCGTCCGCGCCGCGCTGAATCAAGTCTTGCGTCTCGTACATTTTCGTCGCGGTGGTGACGCCACCACCGGGAAAACCCACGACCGAGACAACCGCAATGCGCGTCTCTTTCAACGCCTTGCGCGCCACTTGGATATAGTGCGGTTTGACGAACACGCTGACGCAATCGTGCTGCACTGCCGCCGCGCAACCGGCTTCAACCTCCGCGCGCGCGAGGTGTGGTGCAAGGAGTGCGAGTTCCAGCCGACGGATGAGGGGAATAGGAGTGAGTAGCATTGGGAGATTGGAGATGAGAGATTTTAATTGCCTTTGCCCGAAAGGACGTGATCGAGTGGAATCTTGTTGATCAAGATGCTTACCTGATGCACGGTTGAAAACTGCAAGGCGGTCTCTTTGAGTTGTGCTTCTAGGCGTGGAGAGTCACACGCGCCACCCACTATCACATTGCCCGAAAGATAAATTGTGGCTTTGCCCGCTACCAGCGTCACGTCGTCCAACTTGAGGGTGGACTGTGCCAGTGCGTTGTACAGTCCCGACGATCCGTATTCTCGCTCGCGCACGGCAAGTAATTCGTTGAGTGACGCGCGCAAGACGGCGTTCGTCGCGGGAATGATGCGTTCCACTGCGACGACGCTATCGTTGCAACCGATTTTCTTGCCCAGTTTGCCTGCGTCGTTCAGCGCAATCATAAAAATCTTGATGCGCATCGAACCCGCAGGCACAACTGCCGCGCGCGTCGGTGTGGCTTTGAGGCTCGATGTTGGTGAAAGGGTAGGTGTGGGAGTGTTCGTCGGTGCGGGTGGCAAGGTGGCAAGTATAATCGGTGTAGTGGCTGTTGGTAAGACCAGCGTCGGCGTCACTGCACGCGTGGGGACAAGTGTGGGTGTGGGATTACCACCGCAACCCATCAGCCCCAGCGCAAGGATCAACCCGATGAATCGGAACAATGAGCGAAACTCCATACGCCCATTCCTCTCTGCGGGATCACCGCGCTTGTATCTTACGCCAAAGTGGAAAAAAAGCAATTGCCCCATCGCGCCACACAACAAAAACGACCTGACCCATTCGCGCAGTCAGGTCGTCCAGAGGCGCCGAGCGGATTTGAACCGCTGGTCAGGGTTTTGCAGACCCTTGCCTTAACCACTTGGCCACGGCGCCAGCACCGTAAGTATATGTTGAATCCACCACATTGTCAAATCGCGCTAACGGATTTATAATGCAGAGGACGAATGACGAAGGACGAACGACGAAGGACGGATGACGAAGGACGAATGACGAAGGACGCGCAAGACCACGCCGCGGTCAGCGGTCGTTCGTCGGCGGTCGCATTTTCTCAGCCGCGCTTTTGCACCCCTGTCCATGCGGATTGCCAATTTTCGATTTGCGATTGAATCGGCAATCGAAAATTGGCAATCGGCAATTTGAATGCCAATGGCGCAGGTGAAGTTCAGGAGGCAGCATGTCTCTTCAGGTCGGATTGGTGGGATTGCCCAACGCTGGCAAGTCCACGCTCTTTAACGCGTTGACGCGCGCACACGCGCCGGTCGCGCCGTATCCGTTCACAACGATTGATCCGCACGTTGGCGTGGTGGCGGTGCCAGACCCGCGCCTCGATGCGCTTGCCAGATTGCTGCGTCCGGAAAAAGTCACCCCTACCACACTCCAGGTGGTTGACATTGCGGGCCTGGTCAAAGACGCGCATAAAGGCGAAGGGCTGGGCAATCAATTCCTCGCGCACATTCGCAATGTGGACGCGATTGCGATCGTGGCGCGCTGTTTTTACGATGACGATGTGCCCCACGTGTCGGGCACGCTCGATCCGCGCGAGGACATTGCGATTCTGGAATTGGAACTTGCACTTGCCGATGTGCAAACCGTGGAGAAACGCCTCGCGACGGTGCGCTCTGCCGCCAAAGTGGGGAAGAAGGAATTTGCGGCGGAACTCGCCTTGCTTGAGCGCGTGCGCAAACATCTGGCCGAAGGACACCCTGTCCGCACGCTGCCGCTCGGCGAGGAAGAGCGCGCGCTGTTGAAACCGTTGCAGTTGCTGACGGCGAAACCGCTCCTCTACATCGCCAACGTGGGCGAAAGTGATTTGCCCACCGGCGGCGAACTCGCGGCGCGCGTGGCGAGCATCGCCCAGCGCGCTCACGCCGAATCGCTCTGCGTCTGCGCGCAGTGCGAGATGGAACTCGCCGAATGGTCGGAGGAGAACGCGGCGCAATATCGTCGCGAGATGGGTGTGGAATCGAGTCTGGCGCGCGTGATTCGCGCCGCCTACCATCTACTCGACCTCATCACGTATTTTACGGCAACGGGTGGCAAGGAATTACGCGCGTGGACGCTCAAGCGCGGCAGGACTGCACTCGACGCGGCCGGGCAGGTGCATACCGATATGGCGCGCGGCTTTATTCGCGCGGAGGTGATTCCCGCGACAACGTTGTTGCAGATTGGCTCGCTCACCACCGCGCGCGAAAAAGGGATTATGCGCATCGAAGGACGCGACTATGTGGTGCAGGACGGAGACGTGATGCATTTTCGGTTCAATGTGGGATAGAGAAAAAAGGTGCGTTGTGGTATAATGGGTGTCAGAATGCCTGAGATTGCACGCTTTTTTGGTATCATCATCCGAATGTTCGTTGAGACAGGGATACAGCATCACATATCACACATTCACGCCTATTATCAGGACACTTGTGCTGTGTATCGCATTGACACGGGTGAGATTCTGGCAGGTATGTTACCGCGTCGGCAACAACGACTCGTGGAGGCATGGATTGAACTTTATCGCGAAGAATTACTGGAAAATTGGCAGCGTATCAACGCGGGCGAGCCGATTCAAAAAATTCCTCCTTTGAGGCGAGAGGAGTAGGATGACCCATTTGATTGTCCACGTAGTGGCTTGTGAGATTGTTCGTCCTTATACCTTGCGGATTACGTTTAACGATGGTACAACGCGCGTGATCAATTTTGCGCCAGTCCTGGAGGGGCATTACTATGCTCCCTTGCGCGACTTGACCCTGTTCAATCAGGTGCAGGTGGACCCCGAAGTGCATACGCTGGTTTGGCCCAACGGTGCGGACTTTGATCCTGCCACCCTGTACAATTGGGAGCAGGGCGACGGCGATGAGTTGGCGCATCGCGCCGCCCAGTGGCAACACACGGTTGAGTTGACGCATTGATTCAAAGATGGATAAATTCATTATCGAAGGCGGCACGCAGTTGCGCGGCACGGTGACGCCGAGTGGAAATAAAAATGCCGCGCTGCCGATGCTCGCGGCGTGTTTGCTCACCGACGAACCCATCACCCTGCGCAATGTGCCGCGCATTCGTGATGTGGAGGATATGCTCGCGCTGCTCGCGAGTGTGGGCGTAGAGATTCGCGAGGTGGACACGCACACCCTCGTGTTACACGCGCGCACGGTGCACACAACCGAACTCGACCGCGAGATTTGCTCGCGCATCCGCACTTCGATTCTGTTCGCCGGTCCAATGCTCGCGCGGATGGGGCAAATTCGCCTGCCACCGCCCGGCGGCGATGTGATTGGACGACGACGGCTCGATACCCACGTCCATGCCTTGCGCGCACTCGGCGCCGAGATTCGCATCAACGATGGATTCGATTTTTCGACCGATGGTTTGCGCGGCAAGGATATTTTTCTGGACGAAGCCAGCGTCACCGGAACCGAGAACGCGTTGATGGCAGCAGTACTCGCCAGAGGGACGACCATCATTCGCAATGCCGCGTGTGAGCCGCACGTCCAGGATCTGGCGCGTCTTTTGAACGCGATGGGCGCGCGCATCAGCGGCATCGGCACGAACACGCTGACGATTGAAGGCGTGGACAGGTTGCACGGGGCAGAGTTTGAAATCGGTTCGGATTACATCGAGACGGGGAGTTTCATCGGGCTGGCGGCAGTGACGCGCGGCGAAATTCTCATCAAGAACGCCGCCCCTGAACATCTGCGGATGGTGTTCCTCACTTTTGCGCGGCTCGGCGTCGAGTGTCAGGTGCGCGGCAACGATGTGTTTGTCTCGGCGTATCAATCGTTGCGCGTGCAAAACGATCTGCACGATGCCATCCCCACGATTGCCGATGGCATCTGGCCCCAATTTCCTTCCGATTTGATGAGCATCGCGCTGGTGGTAGCCACTCAGTGCGAGGGCACGGTGTTGCTGTGGGAAAAGATGTTCGAGGGGCGAATGTTCTGGGTGGACAAGTTGATCAGTATGGGCGGGCGCGTGATCTTGTGCGATCCCCATCGCGCCGTCGTGGTGGGACCCAGCCACCTGCACGGTGAACGCCTCGAATCGCCGGACATTCGCGCCGGGATGGCGCTCTTGCTTGCCGCGCTGTGTGCGCGCGGGCAAAGCATCATCGGCAACATCGGGCAGATTGATCGCGGCTATGAACATATCGAAGAAAAGTTACAAGCGCTGGGCGCGCGCATCGAACGCGTGAGCCAGTGACGAAGGACGAATGACGAAGGACGGAGGACGAACGACGACAACCTCTGGCTCATTGGTTCATTGGCTCATTTGCCTCCGCGCCACTCCTAAAAACTCACCCATCGCTTCTTGTTTGAAACCGGCAAGGAAAGCGAAGACGTACAGAAAAATCGGACCGATTTTTACATCACCGATGACCAGAGTCCCGGCAACGATGCCGGCTTGCGAGAGGAGAAACAACAATGCGCCGAGGAGCGCGCCGACGAGCGGACGTACGCCATAGTGCAGCGTGTACGCCGCATCGTACTCGCGCAAGGCCACGCTGCGCGGCAAGTGATACAGCGCGCCGCAGACCCCGCCAATGATTCCCCACCCCACCGCGCGCACCAACACGATCAATTCGGGCGCGACCGGCAAGCCAAAGAGCGTGAGGTTGATGACGTACGTCATCGCCACCAGGCCTCCACCAGCCACGAGTGCAAGTGCTTGCCACACCCAGAGGAGTAACATCCCCAGACTGCGCGCGGCTTTGATGCTGCGCTGACTCCGCTTGAGTTTCGCCTCCACCGATTGAATCAAAAACTCTGCGCGCGCGTAATCGCGCGCCTCGACCGCCTGACGCGCCTGACGCAACAAGTCGAAACAATACTCGGTCACCACGCGGCTATCGTACACATCTATTTTCACTTCGCTGTACAGGCGTTCGATGCGTTCGCCCAGCGCGGTGAAACGCTCTTCTGGCGAAGGTGTTGCGGCAGAGTGTAACGTCTCGGCAAGCGCGGTGGGTTCGAACACCGGCGGTGGTGGCGCGGGACGCTCCTCTTCTACCGCCGTGTCCGACGCAGGGAGCGGGGCAACGTTCGGCGGTGGAGGGGACACGGTCGTGGCAGGTTGCGCCGGCTCGATGACATAGTTGGGTAACGCCGGCGTGTTCTCATCACCAAACAGAGCATCAATCGGACGGGGTTTAGACATTCAGAATGACCTCCGCGAGAGCGCGATACGCTTCTGCACCATCGCTGTTTTTGTCCAGTTCAAAAATCGTTTGGCGGTGCGCCGGAGCTTCGGCAAAGCGTACGCTCTCTTTGATGGTGACGTTCAATAACTTGCTGGGATAAGCCGCGCGCACGCGCTCGAGGACCTGGCGCGAGTGAGTACGGCGCGGGTTGTACATCGTGGGAACAATGCCGAGCATTCGCAAGTTGGGATTGAGACGGCGCTGCACCCGCGCGACCACATCAATCAGCGCGTCGAGGCCACGCATCGCCAGAAATTCACATTGCAAGGGGACGAGGATTTCATCGGCAGCTGCAAGTGCATTCACCGTGAGGAGTCCCAGACTGGGCGGACAATCAATCAGAATAAAGTTATACTTGTCGCGAATCGTGGCGATCGCGTCGCGTAAAACATACTCGCGTCCCATCATTGCCACCAGTTGCAATTCCGCGCTGGCAAGATCAATATTTGATGGAATCAAATCGAGGTGAGGACGGATGTGATGCGTGACGGCAGCGATCGGGATGCGCGTATCGGTGAGAATCGAGTACAGGGTGAATTCCAGATCGTACGCGGGCAGTCCGGTCGCGATCGAAAGCGCGCCTTGCGGGTCGGCGTCAATCAGCAGCGTGTAATTTTCTTTTTCGGCGAGCGCAGCGCCCAGGTTGATCGTCGTGGTCGTTTTGCCAACGCCACCTTTTTGATTGGTGATAGCAATCACGCGTCCCATCGTGACCTCACGGCGCTATTATACCACAGAATTGCAAAAAAGACCCTTTGAGGCGAAATCCGCAGGGTAAAGTTTTTGACAATTTCTCCAAGCGCGTATATAATCCAACGCGCTTTAATGCTGGCGTAGCTCAGTCGGCAGAGCATCTCACTTGTAATGAGACGGTCGTCGGTTCGATTCCGACCGCCAGCTCCATACTGCGCCTGGGGAGGCGGCGAAGGTGGTGAGTCGCGTCGGTCTGTAAAATCGATGCCATAGGGCTATGTGAGTTCGAACCTCACCCTCCCCACACGGATTTTAATGTTTTTCGATTGTGGATTGATAAAGATCGTGCGATGACACTTTCCTGGCGTGGACAGGCGATTCGCAAAGAACAGTTAGAGCAATTGTATCTCCACGAGCATCTTTCAATGGCGGAGATTGCAAAAGTATTAAACTGTTCGGTAAACAAGGTGGTTTACTGGATGGATCGCCATGCCATTCCACGACGCCATCGCGATGAAGCAAGTTACGTCAAACACAATCCAGAGGGCGACCCTTTCGAGATCAAAAATCTCGAGACCGATGATGATCGCGCTTTATTTCACCTGGGGATTGGACTGTACATTGGCGAGGGAACAAAAAGTCAGCACAGAGTAAGTATCTCCAATGCTGATCCGCAGGTTATTCGCGCATTCCTGCGTTTTTTGCGTCAGATATGCCGGGTTGAGGAAAAGAAAATTTTTGCCTGGCTAAATGTTTTTGATGATGTAAATCTCGAGGAGGCACAAGCATATTGGGAACAAGTTACTGGACTGGCGAGAACACAATTCTATAAACCGGTTGTCCGCCCTGGCAAAAAGGGAAGTTACCAGACCAAGAGCCGTTACGGTACACTCACGGTAGGAGTCAGCAACACGAAATTGGCAAGCCAGATACGTGAATGGTATAAAACGACACTGGAAGAATTTGGTTCATAAATGCGCCCTTGTAGCTCAGGTGGTAGAGCACCTCATTGGTAATGAGGAGGTCCTGGGTTCAAGTCCCAGCAGGGGCTCCACTCTCTCAGGAGGAAATTATGGCAAAACCGAAATTCGAACGCACCAAACCGCATGTGAACGTGGGTACGATTGGACACGTGGATCACGGCAAGACGACCTTGACCGCCGCGATCACCAAAGTGCTGGCGCTCAAAGGGCAAGCCCAATACGTCTCCTACGACGAAGTGGCCAAAGCCTCCGAAAAACAGGGCCGCCGTGACGAGACCAAGATTCTCACCA
>DAOTYB010000006.1:0-7691 GCA_034435315.1 Anaerolineae bacterium
ATACGCGTCAACTTAAGCGGGGAATGCCGCATTACAACCCTCCCCTCTCCCAAATTCAGGCGAAGGAGGAGCGGGGAATGGAGCAAGTACCAGCCTTAAGTTGACGCATATGCCCCCTTGCCCCCTCCCCACGCCGCAGCGCGGCGTGGGGAGGGAGAATCAGAGGGAATGGGGTGAGGGCGGGCGGCGAAGCCGCCCGCCCTCACCCCAGCTCCTTTTCCCCCTTCTCTTCCCGCTCCCGCATAGCGGGGAGAGAAGGGGGCAGGGGGATGAGTGGGGAAAACAGAAGGATAACTATCGGCGTTTTGAGATAGTTTCTTAAGTCTATCTACGTTGTCGTTGAGATTCTCTATCAACCCAAATGCAAAAGGAGGAGAAATGAATGCACGTAAATTGATGGCGCTCGCGTTACTCGTGCTGGTCATCGTTCTCGTCGCATGCGCCGCACCCGAACCGACCAAACCCCCTGCCGCGCCCAAGCCGACGGAACCCCCTGCCGCGACCAAAGCACCTGAACCGACCAAACCCCCTGCTCCCACTGTCGCACCGACCGCCACACCCGGTCCCAAGCGCGGCGGTAAAGTGACGATGGCGGTCTGGCAATCTCCCGTTACCCTCAACGGTATGCTGGGCACCCAAACTGTGATGAACGAAGTCCTCGCCTTTGTGGTAGAGGGCTTTACTCAAGTGATGCCCGATGGTTCACGCGCTCCCGATTTAGCGAAAGAAGTGCCTACTCCTCAAAACGGTGGAGTGAGTCCAGATGGGTTGACCGTTACCTACAAACTCAAAGAAGGCATCAAGTGGTCGGATGGTACTCCCCTCACCTGTGCTGATTTCCAGTTCACTCTGGAAGCCATTATGACGCCGGGCGTGGGCGTTGTTTCCACAACGGGCTATGACAAACTGGACAAAATCGAATGTCCTGATCCCAACACCGTTGTCCTCAAGTTCAAAGAATTCTACGCGCCATACCTCGTCCTCTTTAGCGATTTCGTCTTGCCCAAACACTATTGCGGTGATCCCAAGGATATGAAGAACTGGGCGTACAACCGCAAGCCGCTGGGTACCGGTCCCTTCAAGTTGGATGAATGGGTCGCCGATTCGTACATCACCCTCTCGCGCAATCCCCACTATCGTGAAAAGGACAAGCCGTACCTCGATCAGATCGTGATCCGCATCGTCCCATCCTCCGAAGTCGCGATGCAATTGCTCGCCAGTGGCGAAGTGGATATTATGTGGAACAACACGGAAGCCGATATCCCGATGTTGGAAAAGATGCAGGGTGTCAAGATTTCCGACCCCTTGCAAATCGGTGGCGAGCGATTGTTCTTGAACCTGGCGGAGAACAAAGACCCGTCCGATCCCAAGAAACCGCACCTCATTCTGAGCGATGTCAAAGTGCGCCAGGCGATCGAGTTCGGCATCAACAAACAGCGCATCATTGACAAACTCCTCTATGGCAAAGCCAAACCTGGCACCAGCGAATTGAATGCGGGCTTTTTCGATTGCAAAATCACGCCGCGCCCGTACGACCCAGAACAAGCCAGGAAACTCTTGACCGAAGCCGGCTGGGTGCCCGGTCCCGATGGTATCCGCGTCGCCAAAGGCGCCAAGGTTGCGCCCGATGGCACGCGCCTCCGTTTAAAGTACTCGACGACCTCCGGCAACAAACTGCGCGAGGATTCGCAAGTGCTCATCGTCGAGGATATGAAAGCGATTGGCGTCGAGTTGTACATCGAGAACGCGCCTTCGTCGGTGGTCATCGGCACGTGGGATGGTGCTTCACCGCGGCGGCGTGGTAATTTCGACATCATTATGTACACCACCAACGCCAGCATTGACCCACACAGCCAGATGATGAATCTCTTTTATTCAAAGAACATCCCGAGCGAAGCTAACAAAGGCGGTGTGAACTATACGCGCTTCTCCGACCCCAAAGTAGATGAACTACTGGAAGCCGCCTCTAAGGAACCTGACATGAACAAGCGCAAAGACCTCTACTGTCAGGTTGCCAAAATCGGGCAAGAGGCGACGAATATGATCTATCTCTACCAACGCCTTGACCTCGATTCGTATCGCGACCGTTTGCAGGGTTGGGTCCCCAACGCGTGGGATAACATCGGCTGGAACGCCGAAGATTGGTGGCTCAAGTAGTTTGATAGTTGGATAGTTGCATCGTTGGATAGTTGGGTAGTTGCATAGTTGTATCGTTGCCAGAACTGTGCAACTATCCAACGAATCAACGAACCAACTATCCAACGAACCAACGAACCAACGAACCAACGATCGAACGATGACTCGATACATTATCCGTCGTATCATTCAAGCGATTCCGCTCTTGCTTGTCATCAGTTTGACTGTGTTCGTCCTGATGAATCTCATTCCGGGCGGACCGCTCGCGGCGTACGAAAACAATCCCGACATCACGCCTGAAGACCTGGCGCGTTTGAAAAGAGAATTGGGGCTGGACGCGCCGATTCACGTACGCTATTGGACGTGGCTCACCTCGGTCTTGCGCGGCGATTGGGGAATCTCAGAAGTCACGCGCCGTCCCGCGCTCGTTGAGATTGCGGAGAAATTGCCGAACACACTGTATCTTTCGATCGTCGCGTTCGTCTTTTCGCTGTTGATTTCCATTCCGATTGGAATCCTCTCGGCAATTCGTCAGTACTCGCTCCTCGATCATGTTGCCACGACGATTGCTTTCATCGGACAATCCATGCCGGTCTTTTGGTTTGGTCTGGTCTTGATTATCATCTTCAATGTGACCCTCAAGAATCCTGTTACTGGGGGACCGCTTTTGCCAGGCGGTGGGATGTTCACGATTGGCGCGCCGTTTTCTATCGAGGATCGCATCCGCCATTTGATTTTACCCGCGACCGTGCTCACTTTCTTCAACCTGGGACATCACATCCGCTATATGCGCGCGGGGATGCTCGATGTGTTGCATCAAGATTACATCCGCACCGCGCATGCCAAGGGCTTGACCGAGCGCGCCGTCATTCTCAAACACGCCTTCAAAAATTCGATCCTGCCTCTCGTTACCATTATCGGCTTGGAAATTCCCGGCTTGTTCACCGGCGCGCTCATCACCGAAACGATCTTTTCGTGGCCCGGGATGGGCCGGCTGTTCTTCAATTCCATCGAGCGCGGCGATTATGCCGTGATGATGGGAATTTTGATGATGAGTTCTACGCTCATCGTGCTCTTCGGTCTCATCACCGATATTGTGTACGCCTTCCTCGACCCGAGGATTCGATTCGATTAGATGCAGTGTTTGGGTGATTCAACTTAACCCCACTCCAATCACTCAATCATCCAATTATGTCTCAAGCCACTCTTACCTCACCTGCGATTGCTATAGACTGGGCAACGCGAATGCGTCCCCAGGAATCTATGCGTGCCAAAGTGTGGCGCCGTTTTCGCAAGCACAAACCTGCCCTCATCGGCTTGTTCACCGTGACCACGATGGTGATTCTGTGTATCGTCGTCCCGTGGCTCACCAACTATGACCCGGGCAAAACGCATCTTGACATTATGCGCCAGCCACCTTCGCTCGCGCATCCTTTTGGTACCGACGAACTGGGCAGGGATCTGTTCGTGCGTTTGTGGGATGGCGGACGCATTTCGATTTTGATTGGTGTTGCCACGATGGTGATGGCAATCGGCATTGGTACATTGATTGGCGCGATTGCCGGTTTTTACGGTGGACGCATTGACAATCTCTTGATGCGTTTTACCGATTATATGCTCTCGATTCCCCAGTTGTTCTTGCTTTTGATTTTTGCACAACTCCTCCGGAGCACAAACAACCCTGCCCTCAGTGGTGGTCCACTGCCAATTATCGTCATCATCAGTATCCTGGTTTGGCCTCCCATTGCACGCATCGTACGTGGACAATTCCTCTCGCTCAAAGCCAAGGAATTCGTCGAGGCGGCGCGAATGTCGGGCGCGCGCAACTTGCGCATTATCTTGCGGCACATCCTGCCCAATGCCGCCAGCCCCATCATCGTTGCGGCTACGCTGCGTGTCGGCGCGTCCATCATCACCGAATCCACCCTCAGTTTTCTTGGCTTTGGGGTGCAACCTCCGACCGCTACCTGGGGCAATATGCTCAAGAACGCGCAAGCACAAATGACTTACGCGCCGTGGACCGCCATCTTTCCCGGTCTGGCGATTCTTATCACCGTCCTCTCGCTGAACTATATCGGCGATGGTTTGCGCGACGCGCTCGACCCGCATCACGTGGAGTAAACTCACCGACAGGTCAGACAGGTAGCAGGTAAACAAGTAGCAGGTAGACAGGTAGCAGGTAGACAGGTCACCCCTTGTCTACCTGTTTACTTGTCTACCACATACGCATCCCCACCCCTTGCCTATCCGTCCATTTGCTTGTATACTTGGTTGCGATGAACTGGAAACAAATCACCCATCAGGTTACGACCACACTGCAAGACCTTTTGCGCTTTGACACGACGAATCCGCCGGGCAACGAAACGCCCTGCATCGAGTACCTCGCGCGCCGACTCCAAGCCGAAGGCATCGCGCCATTGGTGTTCGAGTCCGCGCCCGGACGCGGCAATCTGGTCGCGCGCCTCAAAGGCGATGGCTCGCTGCCACCGCTGATGTTGATGGGGCACGTGGACGTGGTGCCTGCCGAAGCGAACAAGTGGCAGCGCGCGCCCTTCTCCGGCGATCTGGTGGATGGAATTGTCTGGGGGCGCGGCGCGACCGATATGAAGCAGATGGTCGCGATGGAACTTGTCACGTTCCTGCTCGTCCAGCGCGCCAACCTGCCGCTCAAGCGCGATCTGATTTTGATGGCGAACGCGGACGAAGAGACCGGCGGCGCGATGGGCGCAGCGTGGATGGTGCAACATCATCCCGATTTGATTCGCGCCGAGTACGCCATCAACGAAGGTGGTCCCACGAGTTTAGTCTTGGGCAACCAAATTTTTTATTTTTGCTCGACTGCCGAAAAAGGCACCGCGCGTTTCACCCTGCGTACCTACGGTGAACCCGGGCACGCCTCACAGCCGAACAAGAACAATGCGCTGCTGCCGCTTGCGCGCGCAGTGACCCGCTTGATCGAAACGCCGCTGCCGCTGCGCGTGTGCGACTCGGCGCGCGCAAGCATCGAAGCGATGGCGCGCGCGGTAGACGGCAATCTGCGCGAGCATCTCCTCGCCCTGCTCGACCCGACGCAACACGAACGCGCGCTCGACGCGCTGCCTTTACCCGCGCCGCAAAAACGGCGTCTGTTTGCGTCGCTGCACAACACCGCCGTCCCCACGATCCTGCGCGCGGGTAGCAAAATCAACGTCATCCCCGGCGAAGCCGAGTGTCAGGTGGATTGTCGCACGTTGCCCGGCACGACGCGCGAATCGCTGGAGCAAGAGTTGCGCGCGGTCATCGGCAACGACATCGAAATCGAATTCGAACCTTTTTCGCCCGCGCTCGAATCCGATCCGCACTCACCGCTCTTCGAGACGATTCGTCAAGTGGTCGAAGAACATGAACCCGGCGCGCGGTTGGTGCCCGGCTTGATTACCGGCGGCACGGACGCCAAGAGTGTCACGCGACTGGGGACAAAAGTTTTGGGGTTTATCCCGATGCGCTACGAGGGACCCGAAATGACCGGGCTCTCGCACAATCACAACGAGCGCATCAGCGTAGCAAATCTTGAATTTGGCACGCGCGTGTTGTACGATGTGGTGACGCGGTTTTGTACGCAAGTGTGAGGCGTGGGCGTGAAACGTGAGACGTGAGACGTGAAACGTGAGGCATGAAACGTGAGACGCGAAGCGTAGGAGGTAAAGTTGAAGCGCGTGAAAGAGACCCGAACGGCATTGTTCGCCGAAAGGACGTGAGATGTGGATAAAACAGCGCCAGATACCACTACCAGTATGGACTTAGCGATCTATCTTCGCACCGCGCGGGTGCGCGCGCGGGAACGTCACAAGCAACTCGAAGCACGACGGAGGAGAGCCATAGAAATCGCTACCTCTGCCGCTACCATTCTCAAGCAGGATTATCAGGCACGTCACGTCGTCCTCTTCGGCTCTGCCATCCATCCACGGCGCTTTCACTCGCGCTCCGATATAGACCTAGCGGTGTGGGGATTGGATGGGCGCGCGTACTATCGGGCAGTGGCGCGCCTGCTGAGTCTGGATCCATCGTTCGAGGTGGATCTGGTCCAAATGGAATACGCGCGTCCCTTGTTGCGCCAAACCATCTTGCAGGAAGGAGTACCGCTATGAGTGAAAACCTCGCCCTGGCAAGCCGGATTACCGAATCGCTCTTTGAATTGGAACGTCTGGTCGAACGGGCACTGCGGTTGCGCGATAAAGCCATGACCACAGGCGACGATGGCTACTGGGATGGAGTCGCGCTGAATTTGCATGGCTTTTACACAGGCGTCGAGCAAATCCTGACAGACATTGCGCAGACCGTTGATACGAGTGTGCCCACCGGCTCAGAGTGGCATCGCGATCTGCTCTTGCAGATGTCGGCTGAGGTGCCGACGGTGCGCCCTCCAGTCCTCGCGCGCGACACACGTCGCTGTTTGGATGAGTACCGCGGATTTCGGCATGTCGTGCGTAACGTGTACACCTTCAACCTGCGTCCGAGCCGTCTGCGAGAACTGGTTGATGACCTGCCCCAATGCCTTGAAGCAACCAGGCGCGATCTGACCCGCTTTGTTGCTTTTCTGGAACAGTTAGATCGACATGACGATGGAGGTTAAGAAAAAAGATTTTATCGGTAATAAGGTTTTCGCGTACAATGTCTGCTCCAGACCGAGTTTTGCACTAGGGAGCAGACTGCATGATCACATACGAACAGGTGAAGGGTAAAGCGAAACTGCTACGCGCCATGACGGGCTTGGATCGAGCCGAATTCGAGGCATTACTGGTGCCCTTTGAGACAGCCTGGCAAGACCATGTCACCCAGACCGCCCGCCCTGAGCCAGACCGCCAGCGCCGACCTGGCGGTGGACGCAAACCTACCTTGCGTACGACTGCTGATAAATTGTTGTTCATCTTGTATTACTTCAAGACGTATCCACTCCAGGAAGTGCTCGGCTTTGAGTTTGGCATGGGACAAAGTCAAGCCTGTGAGTGGATTCATACCCTGACTCCCATCCTGAAACAGGCGTTGGCCGCTCTGAAACAATTACCCGAACGATTGCCCGCAGAAGTCGCCGCACGACTTGTCGAGAGTGGCGAACGCAAGTTCGGGATTGATGGAACGGAGCGTAAAATCCAGCGTCCGAAGGATGCCGAGGCACAACGGCAGTATTATAGCGGCAAAAAGCATGCCCACACCGTCAAGAACAATGTGCTTGTGACCCTCAAGAGTCGGCGGGTCAAGTATTTGAGTCAGACGTATGAAGGGAAAAAGCACGACAAAAAGATCTGCGATGAGGAACAACCCACCTTCCCGGAAGGCAGTACCCTGTATCAAGATACGGGGTTTCAAGGTTACGCACCGCCTGGCATCAAGGTCATCCAGCCGAAGAAAAAGCCCCGCGGGCGTGGGTTGTCCGCTACAGACAAACGCCGCAATCGCCGGACTTCCAAAGTGCGCATTGTGGTGGAGCATGTGATTTCTGGAATCAAGCGTTGTCACATTGTCAAGGACGTCTTGCGCAATACCAAAGACGAATTTGCCGATCTGGCAATGGAAAT
>DAOTYB010000007.1:0-5954 GCA_034435315.1 Anaerolineae bacterium
AGGGGGCAGGGGGATGAGAGGGGTTGTCCCCAAGTAGAGGCAAGGCATTACCAATTTATTTTCCTAAAATCCATCATAACGGAAGGTGCTTGTGGAATCCTCATCTGTTTCACGCTGGTCAAAAATCATCTCATGGCTGGGTCCCGGTTTTCTTCTCGCGCTTGTCCTCATTTTTTTGCTGCTGCCGTTTCCGTTGATGGATAAACTGTACGGCATTTGCTTTGGCATCTGACCGCAGCGACCGAGCCACTCGTACTTTTTCGGTGGCACGACGTTTCCGGGGGAAACGTTTCTGCGCGCGAATCTGCCGGGATTTGCACTGCTTGCTCCCGAAGAGCCGGTCAAATTGCCGTTCGAAGCGCGCGATTTTGGGATGTATGTGGGGTTTCTGGCGGTGTGGGCGTACTTGAGCGTGCTGGGACGCGGACGCGCGAAAGGAATGCCGCCCGCGCCGATTCTCCTCACGCTCGTCCTGTTTGTTGGCGTGATGGGATTCGATGGGGTGAACGCGCTGGCGTACGATCTGCACAAGAACGCGCCGGCGATTCCGTACCTCTACGAGCCGCGTTTGCAACTGCGCCTCGCCACCGGCTTGCTCACTGGCATCGCGTTCGCCGGCATCCTCACGCCGATTGTGAACTACGCGCTCTGGCGCGTGAACGATGAGCGTCCGATCATCGCGACGTGGCGGCAACTCGGCGGCGCGCTCCTCGTCGCGCTCGCACTGTACCTCATCAACGAATCGCGCTGCGGTCTCTTGCTCTATCCGATTTCGATCATCAGCGCGGCGAGTGTGGTGATTCTCATTGCCTTGATCAATATGGTTTTTCTGCTGTCACTCTTTCGCCAAGAGGGGCTGGCAGTGACACTGTTCGATGCACTCAATCCGTTTGCCGCCGGCGTGTTCTGCGCGCTGATTGAACTGGGGCTTCTTTCGGCGATGCGTTATGCCATGCTTGGCACGACGATTCTACCGTGACAAATGTCCACAACACAATTTCTATTTCTCGCGCTGGTCGCGCTCTTGATCACTGCGCCGGTAATCAGACTAATTCCGCGCGCGCGCCAATCCGTGTGGTTCGACCGCGTGTTGTGGGTCGCCACATGGCTACTGGCCTTCCTCGGCGCGTGGTATGCTATCGGTCAACTGCAAACCGAGACACCACTGGCAACGCTGGACTGGGACGCGTTCGTGCGACGCACCGCCATCCCTGGCGTGATGGGCGCGCTGGGCGGCGCACTGGCGCTCAACCTCGCGCTCTGGTTGATGGATCGCTGGATACCTCCAGCGGAAGAACTGCCGCGCGAGTCGTCAGACGACCCATCAAACCCAACCACGTCTCACTCTCCCGAATCGTGAAACCAGTGGCGGCGAATCCACCGGGAATAATCGGGCAATACTTCGCCAGTGGCTTGTTGCAAACCCATTGTTGCAACCGCCAGAACGATCAAAGCCAGAAACACCAGCGCGACCAGCGTCACCACCACTTGACCCGCGAGTGGACCGAGCGCCGCGCGCGCCACAAACTCTTCCCACGTCGTAACGGCTGTCGGTTGACTCCAGTTCTTAAAGACCCACACGAGGAGCATCACGAAAAAGATCGCCAGATAGTTGCGCCGCAGACGACGCCCCAGCGCTTCCCACAGACTAATCGTAAAGTGTGGCTCGCGCAGCGTACTCGCGAGTGTCTCTGCCCACTTCGGCGCAGGCGCAAAAGGCGGCACCAGCATCGCCGCGAAAAAATCGGTTTCCAGTAGACGCGTGCGATAACTCCACAACTCATAGTAGCGATAGCGCCGCGCTTCGATGAACCAAAATACGCTCACCAAACCCAGCGCGAACAGAACAATCGCATGCGGATATGCCTCGCCACTCAGCGCGACGGTAATCACCGCGCTAGCCGTGATAATCGCCCAGTTGGTCGTCGCATCGAGACGATTGCGCCAGGTGTTGGCACGCTGAATTTCCGCACGATAATAGTGCACCATCGCGGTCGTGAATTCACTCGGTCGTAACTGATAACCCCGAAAAGTCCATACGGCTTCAGGATTGCGCG
This sequence comes from Anaerolineae bacterium, assembly GCA_034435315.1. Classification (GTDB taxonomy): domain Bacteria; phylum Chloroflexota; class Anaerolineae; order UBA4142; family UBA4142; genus VGOB01. The sequence goes on from DAOTYB010000007.1 coordinate 2,058, forward strand.
AGTCCATCTTTGTCCTCCATCATAGTCCTCTACCAGCGTTCGGAATGCCGCGTGCCGTTCTCCCCTACGCTCCACTCTGATTCACGATGCGTTGATACAATTCGATGTGTTGTGAGACGATCTTGTCCCACGTGAAATGTTGTGCCAGCGCGCGCGCGCCCGCGCCGATTTTCGCGCGCAGTTCCGGCGATACGATCGCGCGTTGAATCGCCTCCGCGAGCGCGCGCGGATCGTCCGGCGGCACGAGCAGGCAGTTTTCACCATCGCGCAACGGCGGCAATTGCTGACTGCCTCCTGCCTCCTGCCTCCTGCCTCCCGCCTCCTGCCTCCTGCCGACTGTCGTCACAATCGCGCAACCGTGCGCCAGCGCCGCCATCAACGTCCCCCGCCGATACGACGCGCCGTCGCGGTACGGCAACACACACACATCGGACGCGTAGAAATTCGCGGTGACGATTTCGGGTGGGGTGTAATCGGTCCACAGAATACGGTCAGTTAATTGGAGATTGGAGATTAGAGATTCGATCTTGGAAAGGTAGATGGCGTTGGTGGGATCGCTCGCGCCGACCTTGCCGCCAATCATCAAGAGTTTCGCGTTGGGGATGAGCGCGAGCGCGCGGATGAGCGTCTCGCCGCCCTTGCTTTCGTTGAGAAAGCCAAAGTAGCACAAGAGCGTCTCATCCTCACGCACGCCGAGTTGCGCGCGCCACGCGTCTCTTGGGTGATTCGGTGATTCGGTGATTGGGATGTTCGAGCCGATGGGGATGAGAGTTAAAAGTTTGAGGTTCAAGGTTAAAAGTTGGGTGTAATCGTCGTCGTTGGTGGCGATGACGGCATCGCTAGAGCGCGCGAGTTCGCGCGTGACCCAGTCGCGCACAGGACCGGCTTTGGGGAAGAGGTACGGCACGCGCAAATCGTGAAAGGTCGTCACAAATTTTGTTGTAGGCGATTTGAATCGGCGCGGCGCAAAGTTGATCGCGGGGTGCATCGCGAACGCGCCGGTTTGATATTGGATGTGCGCGATGTGCGGCGCAAATTCGCGCAGGACGCGCGCGAGAACGCGGTGGCTCGACCAGTCCCAGCGCTCGATGAGGGGAAGAACCGTGAGGCGTGATGCGTGAGGCGTGAGACGTGAGGCGTGGGGCAAGGATGCTTTTGCGCTCGTCAGGACGCGTACATCGGCGCCGCGCGCGGCGAGTCCTTGCGCGATTTCGTTCGTGCAATCGCCCACACCGCCTTGCATTGGGGGAAATTCGCCGGTGATGAAGAGGATACGCATCGGATTAGAGCGGAACACTCTCGCGCCAGACGCGGCAGAGGAAAGGATTCTGTGTCGCGAGTTGCTGTTCCAATTCCGCGCGGGTATAGACCAGCAGATCCGTCCCGCGCTCTAGATCGAAATAGGGCAGAAAGGTCAGAATGCGCCGCAGCGCATCGGGTTCGGTGGAATGGTGCAGGAGGATGAGCACATCCACGTCGCTGGTGCCGGTGGCGTCGCCGCGCGCAAGCGAACCAAAGAGGCGCACCTCGGCGACGGTGGCGTGTTCGCGGCGAATCCGCGCCGCAATGTCGCGCAACCGCGCGAGTAACGCGTTACGATCGAGAAAGATGATCTTGACAGAATCGGAGGATGGCATTGGCGGCATCGAACGCCTCGTGCGCCTTGGGCGCATTGAAATAATCGGCGGGCTTGTGGAAAACGATTCATCGCATCCCCTTTCTGTGCCCACTGCACATCCTATTTTAACCTATCTCGATTGTGTTGCCAAACCGCGTAACACGTAGCACAGGATTGAATCCTGTGCTACTGTACTATCTGTGCTACAAACGTGTAGGGCCATTCCTGCCAATCGGTAACCAGACCGGCTTTGACGGGATTGTTGATGATGTACCAAAAAATGCGCTGCAATTCTGCCTCATCGCGTACCACGTGGTCGTAACTTTCGTCTTGCCAGAATTTTCCACGACGTGCCAGGCATTGGTTAGCGTAACGCGCTGTGCGCCCTTTGAGCAAATGCAAAGCGTGGCTCAGCGCAGAGGGATGGTCTTTGGATTCTGGATGATCAAAACGCGCCATATCCACGAGCAAATGCACGTGATTGGGCATAATGCAACAAGCCAGCAGGTCATAGTGTGTGCCATCCAACCGCTGGATTTCATCCATGACGATTTGGGCAACTTCGGGTTGACGCAGCCAGGCGGGACCCGCCGCCAACCGGTCAAGCCACTCGTCGTACCGTCCAAATAATTTCTTTTGAATCTTGTAGCGTTCGATTCGCAACGCGGTACCACTCTGGGTTTGCTTTAGCCGTCGTTCTTCCGCTTGGAATTCTTCCCGCAGTTGCTCGATGACCTCCAGGGGCAACGAACCTGCCAGCCGAAAAGTGACAAAGAAGGTGGCGTGACTGGGGTGAATGTGTGGCAAATTGCGGCGATAAACCACAGTCATTGGTATTCCTCCTTTTGTAGCACAGGATTCAATCCTGTGCTACGTTTTGCGTTGGCGGATACGTGCAATTGCCTCCCGCGCCGCGTCTGCTACGCTTTCACCCCAAAACGTCTTGCCTGTATCCTCCCGCGCCACGCGTTTCAGTTCGGGCAAGGCGCGCGCATCACCGATTTTACCCAGCGCGTCTGCCGCGTGCCTGCGCACGTCGGCGTCGGCGTCGCGCAGCGCGGCGATGAGCGGCTCAACGGCGGGCGCGCCGATTTTCCCCAGCGCGTCTGCCGCGCGCCAGCGCACGTCTGCGTCGGGGTCGCGCAGTGCGGCGATGAGCGGCTCGACCGCACGCGCATCGCCGATTTGTCCCAGCGCCTCTGCCGCGCTCTCGCGCACGTCTGCGTCGGGGTCGCGCAGTGCGGCGATGAGTGGCTCGACGGCGGGCGCGCCGATTTTACCCAGCGCGTCTGCCGCATTCTCGCGCACGCTCCAATCTGGGTCGCGCAGAGCGGCGATGAGCGGCTCGACGGCGCGAGCATCTTTGATTTTCCCCAGCACAACTGCCGCACTGCAGCGCACATCTGCAGCATGATCGCGCAGCGCAGCGATGAGCGGTTCGATAGCGCGCACATTACCAATTTTCCCCAGCGCATATGCTGCACGTTTGCGCATGCCTGCGTCGGAGTCGAGCAATGCAGCAGTAAGTGGCTCAACAGCGCGCACATCGCCAATTTTCTCTAGTGCCTCCGCTGCCTCATAACGTACCCATTCGTAGGGATCGTTCAACATGATGATCAGTGAGTTGACCGCGCGCACATCGCCGATCTTGCCTAGTATGCGTGCAGCATTCCCGCGCAACCACGCATAGGAGTCGTGCAGCGCAGCGATGAATGCGTCAACAACGGCAGCCCGCGCTTCATCATTTGCGGCAGCATCGCTCGTCTCCCAGCAACGCTGAACCAAAAAGGCAGCGCTTCCTTGTTGCTTCTCTAACGTCTGTACCTGCGCGCTTAGCCACTTGATCAGTTCCGCTGGTTGGTTGCAAATCCCCGCGAGCATCACAATCGTCTCGTGCCATTCGTCTTTGAAGGGGCGGTCGCCCAATATAGTTGCGAATTGCGTATTGCGTATTGCAAGATTGAGGTGGAGGGCGGCAAAGTACTCTTGAAAGAGTTGGTGCAGGAACTCGATGGGTTCGCCGAACCTGCCATCGGATTTCAAAAAGCGCCAATCCTTTGCCTGCGCCAGCACCGCGTCCAGTTCCTTGGATGCTGTTGGAATCTGCCAGCCGCGCACCTCGCCCAAATCGGCAGCCACTCGCCCGCGCTCGAGCATCTCAAAGCCGAGTTTTGCGAGCGCGGTCGTAACGATGTCGAGCGGCACATTCGCGGACACTTCGCGGCGGCGCAGGTGCGGCATCTGCGCGACGAACGTCTGGAACAACTTGCCCCGATTCG
>DAOTYB010000008.1:0-20344 GCA_034435315.1 Anaerolineae bacterium
CGCCACGCCGAGCGCCACGCCGAACGCCACGCCAAACGCCACGCCGAATGTCACGCCAAATGCCACGCTGAAAGCCATACGGAACCAGTCCAAGTTAAATCCCAACAGTGCGAAAAATCCAGCAAGGGGAATGGCAATCAACCAAGGAGTGATGAGAATGTGAAAAAGGGCGAGTCGAATCAAACTGTGGAATTCAGGATGTGCGTTGCTCCGCCGCCAGAGTGTAAAGAGACTGGGGGCTCTACCCAGCGTTGGATCAATTTCGTGGATGTAGCGGTCCAGCGTGATGGGTTTGAAAAAGACCCAGTAGAGCAGACGCAGGAGGTCTTGTGGGAAGTGGAGGGTGGTGGGCATGGGTGCCTCGGGTTAGGACAACGGACAAGTGCGGATTAAACGGACGGTTGGTTGTAGGGGCGAGGCATTCGCGCAATCATCTTGGTTGAGTCAGGTGATTTGCAAATTGGAAAAATGATTTGCGATTGGAGGGCACATTGGCGAATGCCTCGCCCTTACATGGGTTTGTCCGTTTAATTCGGTTTTGTCCGTTGTCCTATTTCTAGCGCGCAACAGTTTTCCGTAGGGGCGGGGTCATCCCGCCCATCCGCCCGCACAGGGCGAGGAACACAGGGCGAGATGACCTCGCCCCTACACATGCACGCGTCTCATTCACGGTCGAAATATCCTTTCCACCAGCGCTTTGAAAAATTCGCGCAGGGCGGATTCACCAGCAGATGATGCGGCTCCTTGCGCGGCTTTCCCCGCGCGTTTCAACGTTCGCCCCACGTTCGCTTCCAGCCCTATGTTTTGCAGTTGCGTTATGAACGCGCGGCGCAGCGCCGCCCAATCCACCGCGCCGCTCTCGGCTGTGGCAAGGTAGAGCAAACTGCCCGCGAGTTGCAGTTTGTACGGATGCTTGCCTGCGAGGAGCAACAGTTCGTTTTGCTCCGTCGGCGAGAACGGGCGATTGCACGCCGCGCCACGCGCGATCAGTTCGCGCGCTTCAGCGGCGGTGAATTCGCCCAGCGGCAGGTGCGTAAAGATGTTGAAGAACGGCGAGGTGTAGCCGAGCGTTTGCGCGAGGTCAATCAGCGGCGCTTTGGACGCGGTGATGAACGCGAGCGCGTGCTGGTTCATCAAGAATCGCCACGATTCGTAGCACTCGAACGTGAACTGGTCGCGATGGTAGGTCAGTCCTCGAATTCGTCGAGGCAGACGACGGGGAGAATGCCGCGCCCTTTCAACGCGAGGATTGCGTCTTGAAACTCGACCAGCGGTGGCGCGTTGCCGACGAGCTGCCCAGCGCCCAGTTGCTTGAGGATTCCATCGAGCAAACCGGTGAGCGTGTGGCAATGCGCGTCTTGCAATTCGATGTACGCAAAGCGATACGGCGCGGCATCGTGCAGATAGCGCGCGTAGCGCTGCGCGACGTAATACAGCAGCGACGATTTGCCGATGCGGCGCGGACCGACGACGGCGAAACTTTGCATCTGCCCCGTGTGTGCGATCTCCAGCCCCGCAAAGATTTGCCGCAATTCCGCGCGCCGTCCAACAAATTGCTCTGGCGGAACACGACCGCCGTGGAAGAAGGGGTTGGGCATCGGGACTCCTGTACGACGAAAGACGAAGGACGAAAGACTAGGGACAAATAGAAAATAACGAATGACAAGGTCTGTCGGCGTTGGTCATTCGTTACGTGGTGTGTTTTGTAGCCACTCTTGTTCCAGGCGTTGGATGATCGCGTTTAGCAAATCAAGACGAATGTACAACGTGGAGCGTTTTGGAATCGCGCGCAACAAGTCTAATATCTGTTGTGGTGTTCTGCGTTTGCATCGTACCATTCGAATCAGCAAGCCGATGGTTCCGTGTGTTGGATAGCCACGTTGTTCAGCGGCAAGCCGTGCTGCAGCATCATCCGTCAGAAACCACGCACTCGGATAGATTTCCATCAAGCTGAGTGCTTCAACCTCGCCACGATCTAAGGATAATGCTTGCGCGAGTGTCTGCAATTCGGTGGACGGTTTGACCGAGACGCGGTGCAATCTATCACGCAAATATTCCAGAGCGCGTGGTTGGCGATTTGCCACTTCTTCCCAAACAGTGTTGGGAATTCGTAAAATCAGATCGTCCAGCGCGTCCAGAGCATCCAATTCAGCCAGATGGATCAACGGTCCTGCATCCAGAACGGCTTCAATCTTTGCCATACAAGCCCCATCGGACATCGTCCCAGATGAAGCGTTCTGCGAGTTCCATGCGATGAGTTTCGAGATAACGATGCAGTGCCTCGATGACCAGTGTATTCAAGTCGGGGAACCAACCTGCCTGAATGTACTGTTCGGCTTGCTCAGCGAGACGTGGAGGCAGTTGGATGGTGGTTATCTCAGACATACGTACCCTCCTTTTGCCGATATTCTACTCTACTGTGTTATACTCGTCAATAACCAATCTATCATCCCTCACGGCACTCGCGCAAACCGTTGCGCCACGATGCGCTGTCCCTCCGCGCTGAGCGCGAACGCGACGAACGCTTGCATCTCCTCATCCGCCGCTTGCGGGACGACGAACGACAGCGTACGCACAAACGGATACTTTTGGCTTTCGACTGTCTCGCGCGACAGCGGCACATCGTCAATCGTCAGCGCGCGCACCGCGTCCGTCACCGCGCCCATCGAAGTGTAACCAATCGCGGTCGGATTGCGCGCGACGAAATCCATCACCGCCGCCTCGCTCGGCATCACAATCGCGGTGCGCGTGACGCGCGTCCCCTGCATCGCCATCGCTTCGAACGCGTGGCGCGTGCCAGAGCCATCTTCACGGCTGACGACGACAATCGGCTTGCCTGCCATCGGACCGAGGGGCCACACCAGAATCTCACCCGAAAAAACTTGGACGAGTTGCGAACGCATAATCGCGTTGATGGGATTCGATGGATGCACGATGATGGCGACGCCATCGCGCGCGACGACGACCGCGCGCGTCCCGTCGAGTTCGTTCGGCTTGATTTCGCGCGCGACCAAGCCGAGTGTGTGCGTGTACTCGCGCGCGGCGCGAATGCCTACTTCGGAATTCGTCGCGCGAATCGCGATGGTTACATAAGGGCGTTGTTGCGTGTACGCGTCCACCAGCGACTGCGCGAGCGCGTGCATCGAATCGCTGCCCACAAGTTGCATCTGCACCGGCTTGTGTGGCGGCGGCGCGCAGGCGGCAAGGAGCGCGAGGAGCAAGACACCGAATAAGCACAGATCGCCGACCGGTGACCGGTGACCGTTGCTGGATTTTCGATTGCCGATTGCCGATTGCCGATTACTCACCCAATCTCTAATTCCCAATCTCCAATCTCTAATCTCCAATCTCACCCACCCCGCATCACCGCCAACGCGATGACGAACGCGGCAAGTAGCCAGCGATAGTACACGAACACATCGGTCGAGTGGCGTTGCAAAAAGCGCAGGAGGAATTTGATGCAGAGGTAGCCGCTCACCGCCGCGCTGAGGATGCCCACACCGAAGAACAGCATTTCGGAGGGCGCGATGCCGGTGCGCGCCAGATCGTACGCGCTCTTGGCGCCCGCGCCCGCGATGATCGGCGCGGAGAGGAGAAACGAAAAGCGCGCTGCAACGGGACGCTCCAATCCCAGTGCGAGTCCAGCAGTGATCGTCGCGCCCGAACGCGAGACGCCGGGAAAGAGCGCGAGCGCCTGCGCGCAACCGATGACGAGTGCGTCTTTGAGCGATAGATCGCGCAGCGCGCGTGTGTGCCGCGCGGTTCGTTCCGCGATGAACAACGCCGCGCCCAGCAGCGCGATGATAACACCCATCGCAATCATCGCGCCCGACGTGTGCGATGCGTTCGGCGTGTGGAACAGTTCTTCGATTTTGCTCTCGAACAACACGCCGACGATGGCGCCGGGCAGCGTGCCGATGACGAGATACCACGCGAGCCGCCGATTCACATCGTCGTTACCGTCATTGCGAGGACGGTTTCCGTCCGAAGCAATCTCCGATTCGTGATTGGGAGATTGCTTCGCGAACATCGCTCGCAATGACAAAATGGACAGGATGCCCGCGCGCAGCAGGTTCACCCAATCGCGCGCGAAAAAGGTCAGCAGCGCGACGAGTGTCCCCAGATGCAACGCCACATCGAAGGCGAGACCGGGATCGTCCCACTGGAACAGCCAGGGGATGATGATGAGATGCGCGGAACTGGAAATCGGGATGAATTCCGTCGCGCCTTGTACGATGCCGAGCAGGATGGCTTGGAAAAGGTTCAATGGTTACTCCCTGATGATGAATTTTCGATTTTCGATTTGCGATTTTCGATTAGCCAATCGAAAATCGGCAATGGGCAATCGAAAATCAGGTGATCAACTCCAACACCTGCGCCAGATTTTCGACACGCGCGTCGGCGTGCGAGAGGTCCTGGTGTTGCGTGTACCGATTCGGTACGACGATGACACGCACACCGGCGGCTCGGGCGGCTTGCGCGCCACTCGCGCTGTCTTCGAGCGCGACGCAACGTGACGCGTCGGTTTGCAACAATTCGCACGCGCGCACGTAAATTTCGGGCGCGGGTTTGAGTTGCGTCACATCGGAACCGGTCACAATCGAATGGAACAGGGGAACGAGCCCCTTGCCGCGCAGAATCGTTTCCACCTGCACGCGCGGCGAACTCGACGCAATGCCGAGTCGTGTGCCGCGCGCGTGTAACGCATCGAGCAACCCGCGCGCGCCCGGCATTAGCGCGACGTTACGCGCGTCGGTAATCACTTGCTCGTAGAGATGCGTGTGTTCGCGCGTCAATTCTTCGACCGATGCTGGCAGCGCGAATCGCGCGCGCAGAGATTCCCAGTTCTCGCGCTGCGAGATGCCAACGAACGCGCGCCCAAATTCTTCGTCCGAAATTTCGTACGGCACACCATAGCGCGCCAGAAGCGCGTTGAACACGCGCCGATGCAATGGCTCGGTGTCCACCAGCAGTCCGTCCAGATCAAAGAGGATGGCTTGAGTGCGCATTGTATTGTTCCAACCACGTTTTCTCGCGCGTTGCCCACGCGAGTTGCAGGATGTTGATGAGATAGTGCGCCAGAAAGGGCGCGAGCAAACTCTGGGTTGCCAGAAACAGGAACGAAAGGACGACGCCCAGCGCCGCCGCGACAACGATACCGAGCGCGCCTTGCGGCAAGTGCATCGCGCCGAAAAAGAGCGACCACACCAGCGCCAGCACTAGCGGCGGCGCGAGCGCGCCAAAGCCGCCGAGCAAGAGCGAACGAAAGAGCAACTCTTCGAGGAACACGGCGGGAACGAGCGCAAGCGGCACCAGTACCCACTCGCGCGCGTTGCGCGGCAAAATGTTCAGCACCACCAGCGGCGAGTACACCGATTTTCCAAAGCGCGCAATTGCCCGGTGCGTCAGCGGCGGTACGATGAGCGCGCAGCCAATCCCCACAAAAAATCCCGCGAGCAGATCGCGCGCGAGATTCACCGATTGCCATCCCAGTTGCGCGAACGATTGTCCGCTCTGCATACCCAGCCAGAAACACGCGCCAATCAAAGCGAGGCGCAAGAGATTTTCGGCAGGGAGCAAGAGGATGTTGAATGGTGGAGTGAATTCGCGCAACACGCGCGCGGTGTGCCACGTCCCCCACGCCAGAAACGCGAGCAAGAGCAAAGTGCCGAGAACGAAAATTGTTGTATCGTTGGATTGTTGCATTGTTTTATCGTTGGATTGTTGTATCGTTGCATCGTTGAATCGTTGGGTTGTTGGATTGTTGTATCGTTGCATCGTTGCATCGTTGCGTCGTTGTATTGTTGCATCGTTGTATTGTTCCAACAAATCAACGATGAAACGAACCAACGAATCAACGATGAAACAAACTAACGAACCAATGATGAAACGATGAAACGAACCAACGATGAAACGAACCAACGATGAAACGATGAAACGAACCAACAAACTAACGAACCAACGAACTAACGACTGTAAACTGAAACGCCGTTGGCTCGGTGGTGGTGGGCGCGTGCGCGGTGACGACGAGGATGGCGCGCGTGACGTTCTTGCCAAAGCCGTTGATGGTGTAACTGCCGCGATTCTGCGCGTCGAGTGGGATGCGCACGATGCGCGTGGTACTTCCCGCTTCGATGAGTTGCACGATGAACTTTTGCGGCAGCACATTGTCCACGCGCACAAAGCCCGCGGCTTGCCAGCCACCTTCGCCGTTTTCCACATCGTCGTGATAGCCGATTTCTGGGATTGTGATGTCGTCAATTGCCCAGCCCGGCGTGTTGTATGCATCGTCGGTGATGTACTCAAAGCGTAGCAGAATCTTTGTGCCGGCGTACGGCGACAAATCCATCTGCTCTTGAATCCACTGCGCGGGTGCTGTCTTTTCCTTCGTTCCCGAACGTCCCGTGAACGCGTGACCATAGTTCGCGCCGTTTGGATTTTCGGTCGTGGTCGAGTTGCCCGGCAAAGTGTCCCACGTCTTGCCGCCGTCAGTGGACACCGCGACGTAGGCGTAATCGTAATCTTTTTCGATGTCGTACCACGTCCAGAATTGCAGTGTGGCTCTGGTTGCGCGTGTCAAATCGAACGCGCGCGTGAGCGTGGTGTTTGCCATATCCGCGCGATTCGAGTACCACATCCACGCGCCGCTACGCGCGTCTGTCGCGAGGAGTTTGGTTGTCGTTGTGCCGGTAAAGTAAATCGTCGCATCTCCCACATCAGGGACAAGCGTGAAATAACTGGTGGCGTACTGCTTGAGTGAGATGTTCTTTGTGACAGGGTATTGCCTGAGCGTCTCAAAGCCCGTCACACGAAATTTCGGCTCGTTGGTGTACGCATAGCGACCATTTTCGATGTGCGGATCGTTCAGGATGTTGGTGATTGCCCAATCGGCAAAGAGATCATCAAAGGGCAATCCTCCCGCGCGCTGGTCGAGCACCTGCTGGATACCGGGAATGCTATGGCGCGAGGTGTGCAGAATATCGCGAATCATCTCTGCGCCAAAACGTTGCGCCACATAGTTTAAAAAGAGATACGAAGCGGCATAGTGTGCAATCGAGTCATTGGGCGTGTTACTCCAGGTGTTCAACTGCGTGTTGGGTTGTCGTGCAAAAAACGCCAAGCCCATCAGTGGAAACCCATTGAGTTTGACGGCAAGGTCTGCCATCCCTTCTTCGATCCAGCCGGTTTTGTTCGTTGCCACGTGCTGGCTAATCAGATGCACAAACTCGTGTGCCAGAGTGCCGTTGTATTCATCGCTACCCGGCGCGAGGGCTTTGATATTCATATAAATCAGATTGCGTTCGTTGCTGTACTCGGCGAGCGCGCGCGGGTGCGCATCCACATTGCTGACATAGCCCGCCGCTTCTTCAAAGTGCGTGTTGAGGATGTGCACGCGCGTATCGCCATCCAGACCTGCGCCCGGCGCACCAAAATATTTTACATTCGTTGGATAGATGCGTTGCTCGAAAAAATCGGCGGATTTTTTGAGCGCGCTGGCATCGAACGACAAACCATCTTCGACCCAGAAATACGCGTGCGGTGTGATGCTGTGCAGCGTCGCGTTGACTGTGCGGTACTCGCCAGTGGCGGCGTACTTGATGACGAAGAATGACTCGCGCTCACCGATGTTGCGCGCGCGCGGTGTTGGCGTTGGGGCGGGCGTGAGCAGCGCGAGATTTTTGCGAAGGCGTGGCACGATTTGGTACAGGTCGCGTCGCGGAATTTGCGCGCGCTGCAGTGCGTCGGCGGTAGCAAAAGTCGGCGGTTGCGATGTCAGCGGCGCAAGTGTGCTGGTGGGAAGGACAGACTCCGGGGAAGGACGCGCGCTCTGGAGATAGTACCAAGCAAGTCCGCCTGTGCCAATCACTATGCTGCACAGGCAGACGAGCAAGAGGGCAACGATTGCCCACAGTATGTATATGTATCGTGTCATTGCTTATCCTGTCGTGCGAAATCTTTTGCCGATGAGTGGCAAACGCTTGAGCGCGGCGCGCACCACCATCTTTGCCGCGCGCGCGGCGTAGATGCGTTCGTGGACGGTCTCGCGAATCACCCAGTGTTCCGAACCATCGGCGCGGAAACCGTGTTCGATGCCGGCAGGAACGTACAGAATCGTGCCCGGCGTGCCGGGCATTTCGCGCCCGTCAATCAGGATCGTGCCTTCGCCTTCGAGTACATCGAACACTTCGTCAAAGTGATCGTTGCGGTGGTAACGTACCACCTGACCGCGCGTAAAGCAGAGCAGTCGTCCGTAGAACGCTTCGCGCTCGAACAGATGAATGTTGGTGAGTTCGGTATCTGAAAATTTTTTGATTGTGTTAACGTTTGCTGTGAAAAAACGCATTTATGCTCCTTTGAAAAAATGACCGCCGACGGATGACCGCCGACCGCTGCTCTAGTTGCAAATTCTTCGCTTGCCGTCCTGAATGATGCGCGCGCGATACTCGTTGTACATGCGCGGTAAATATTTTTTGTACAACGCCACATTGAAATCGCGGGGATGCGCGGCGCGAAATTCACGCAAACGCGCGAGATCAAGATCAGCCACGATGATTTCTTCGCGGTCGTGGGTTTGGGTGCGCGCCAGATACGTTGTGTTGTTATCGTACAAACCTAACGGTGCAGCGATGTGGCTAGGTCCGCAAAAATCCAAACCGAACAATTTGGTGATGCAATACGCGCGCGTGCTGTACGCCAGACTTTCTTGAATGCGCGTTTCGTCGCCACGAATCGCCAGAAAGTAATCGTTGGCGGTGGCATCCGCTGACATATCGAGCAGAATTTCCGCGCCACGCAAGGTGGCAATGCGGGTCGTTTCCCAGTACGTAAAATCCATACACACCGGCATCGCGAGTTTGGTAAAACCCAGATTGAATACACCAAGTTCACACCCGGTTGTCAGCCAATCCTTTTCCAACGTCGTTGGATGCAACTTGTTTTGCGTGCCGATGAGCGAACCATCCGGCGCGAACAAGTACGCCGTGTTGAACAAATGCTCTGCCTGATCCATCGTCAACGCGGTGCCCGGCATCAGATAGACATGAAACTGCGCGGCAAGTTCGCTGGCGGTCGTTTCAAAAATACGTTTGACGGCAGGCACAATCGTACGAAAAACACTTTTAATCGTCAAGCCCCGTCCGCCACCTAACGCGTTGACTGCCTCGTTGAGTGAAACACCTTGACGCGCAATGTCACGCACCGGTGGCAACAGCCCCAGAATCGGCAACCACGCATATTCCGGGAACACAATCAACTGGGCACCGCGTTCGACGGCGTTATGCACGAGCGTATAATACTTGTCCGCGAATTGCACACCATCGTCAACGAGAGTGAGGTGCATCTGAACAATAGCGATGGTCACGCGCTCACGTGTGGGTGGCGATGCGCGCGTATATTTGCGCTTTTTCAGCGCGCGGCGAATAGCCGCGGGGCGCGATTGGTAGGCGAGGAGTGCATTGATGGCGGCGGAAAATAGACGATCTTGAATAGACATACTTTCAAACGAAACACGTATCACATGCGACGTGTTGCGTGTTCTGTTGCTTTTAAATACACGCTGGGGAATTGACTGGCATACAGGTCGTAGTTGAAGAAATCAAAGATCGGATAAGCGTCAATCACTCGTTGCAACGCATCGAAATCGAGGAGTGCACTGATGATGTCGCTGGTGTCGCTCTGGGCGAGGACGCCGCGATGATCGGGTGTCATTTCCACCGGCGCGTAAATCGCCGATTGTCCTTTGCCCACGATGCACGCTTGCACCCCAAATACTTGATTCGCTTGCACCTCACGCCAGAGATCACGTAGGAAATGTTCTCGACTCCAAGTCGAGTATGCCGCCGGATGAATCAACACATTCGCGCCTTGCAAGGCAAGGATGCGTGACACTTCGGGATACGCGACATCAGTGCCGATGACAAAGCCGACGCGCGCGCTGCCGATATCGAACACGTTCAACTCATTGCCCTGCGCGAATCCTTGCGCGATTTCTTGCGGCGAACGATGCGTCTGGCGTTGCGTACCGACCAGTTTTCCATCCGCTGCAAAAAGGTACGCGGTGTTAAAAAGCGCATCCTCTTTGCGTTCGAGGAGTGTGCCGGGAGCAAGGCAGATTTGCCAGCGGCGCGCGAGGGCGGAGAAGAAATCAATAAATGTTTCGCGCGGAATCGGCAAGGCGAGGTTGGGCAACACGACCAACTGCGCACCCGCGCGCGCCGCGCGTGCAATGAGCGTGGACACCTCGTCGAAGAACTGGTTCGTAAAATCGAGTTGGATTGCCGCAACGCGCATCATCCACCGGCTTGCCGCGCACGTTCGAATTCCGCGCGCTCGCGCATTTGATCACGCAAAACCTTGATGTCGTGTGGCACCAGATATGCAGTAAACGCGAGAAAGACCGCGCCAATCAACCAGGCAGTTACACAGATAATCAGAATAGCATCGTGCAACGACGAACGCACTGCAATCAATCCTGCAAGGAGGGGCGCCAGCGCCGCGCCACTACCCTCGATGAAATATTGCACTGCCAGCGCCGTGCTACGTATTTCGGGCAGAGTGATGTCGTACACCGTGGCTATGACGTTTGACGCGGCAAAGGGAATGAACACCGCGGTCAGCAAGAGCATCACAAAGAAGAGCGATTGATCTTCAATCGGTACGCTCATCGTCAGCGCGAGCATAATCGCGCCGGTCAGCACGCCGATCATCGCGACGATGACGCGCCCGCGCGGGGTGCGCTGAAACGCAAAATCGCCCAGCGTGCCGCCAATCAGGTGACCCGAAGCGAGCACGAGAATCGCCGGCGCCATCGTCATAAACACCGCCTCGGGCGTATATTTGCGTTCGGTTTCCAGATAGCGAAAGAACCAATAGGTGATAACATTCCAGGGGAATACGCCCACAAAACCTTGCGCGAATAACAAGAGCAGGCTGCGTTTACGGAAGAGACCGAGCGCGATCTGTTTGTCGAAACGATACACGCCGATTTGTTCAAGGTGCGCCAGTTCGGGTTCGCCTTTGCCGCGCGGCATTTCGCGCACGGCGAAGAAAATGACCACTGCCAGTGCGATGCCAATGCTACCGGTCAGGTAGTAAATGTTGCGCCACCCCAGCGAACTGACGAACAATGTCGCGACCAACAAGCCGAGCATATAGCCAAGCGGTTGGGCAATCTGTAACAGTCCGTAAATCTTGCCGCGCAGGTGCGGACCGAAATAATCGGAAATCAAACTGTACAAGCCGGGGTAACTCGAATCGTCAATGCCGGTGGAAGCGCGCGTGATTAGAAACGCGGGATAGGTAGGCGCGAGCGCGCTGAGCCAGGTGGTCGAACCCCAGATGAATGATGCCAGCGCCAAAAGTCTGGCGCGCGCGAAACGATCGTACAGATAACCCCACAGGGGATAGAGCGCGGAACCGACCAGAAGCGCGCCGGTAAAGACCGCGCCCATCTGCGCTTCGTCAATGCCAAACGTCTGCATAATCGGTGTGGTGAGCGGACCGATGAGCAATTTATCGGCTTGATGCACCAGCATAAACAAGAAAAACACAATGACAACGAGCCAGCGATAGGTGGAGGTTTTCATCGTTTTGCTCCTTGAAAATATGTTTGTCCACAAAGGTCACGAAGAAACACGAAGAAAAAATCTTCGTGAATCTTCGTGTCCTTGGTGGATATTTTCATCTTTCGTGGCAGGCGCGTGCGCCTATGAGCAATTCCTGACCGCTGATAGACTCGGACGCAGCGTCGCATTCCCGTTTTCCTGCGACGCTGCGCCGCCGCCGACCGCCGGTCGGTGGCAAATGGCTCATACACAATACGTCATACGCGATACCCTCAGGGCAAATGCACCTGCGTTCGGCCGTACTTGTGCATCAGCGCGACGGTTTCTTCGATGGGCAAGCCCGGCACCACGTGGTCATCGCGTCCAATCATCGTATCGGCTTTGAAGAGTGAGTTGAGGACGGCTTCTTCGGTCGCTTCGACGACTGCCCAGAACATATAGTTGATGAGATCACCCTGCTCGATGATTTGCTCTGCCGTGTAGGTGAGTGCGTCGGCGAAATGTTTTTTGCGGCGCGTCGTGCTGAACGCGATGACGAAATCGCCGCTGGTGTTGCCGGTGTACGAGCCGGTGCGTGCCAGACCGTTTTGCACGCGCATCGCGAGGCGCGTCAGGATGCGCGTGGAACACGGCGCATCGGTGGCGAGGACGACGATGACCGAGCCGCCATCAATCGGAGGGGTGATTGTGGTTGGCGTCGGCGTCTCGGTCGGCGTGGATGCTTGCGGTGATGTAGCCGGCAACAACGGCACGGTCGCGCGTGTCGCTAGGGTTTTGGTGACTTTGCGACGGATGGGTTTATAGTGTTCCAGTTCACGTCCAATCGGCACGCCGTCAATCATCAGTTGTGGACGCCAGCCAAAATTCGTTTGCGCGAGGACGCCAATCGTATAGCCGCCGAGTTTGTCCGGCAGTTTGCGCGACGCGGTACCGATGCCGCCTTTGAAATCGTAGCAGATCATTCCGGTGCCGCCACCGACCGCGCCTTCTTCGACGGGACCACCTTTTGCCGAATCAATGGCGAGGAAAACGTGCTCGCGATTGACGTGACGCCCGCGAATATCGTTGAGGTACATATCGTTCGTTTCGGCGACGCAAGGACTGATGCCCCACGTTTCGGTGCCCATCGCTTTGTTGCGATCGAGCGACCAATCAATCACCGCGTCGGCGACGCGCGCGACATTGAGCGAGTTGGTGAGCATAATCGGTCCCTCGATGAATCCCATCTCGTGCACTTGCTCCGAGTTGGTCACTTCGCCAAAGCCGTTGATGCGTAGCACCGCGCCGGTCACTTTTTCCAAAAACAAATCGCCGCCGTGCGGCAGAATCGCGGTGACGCCGGTGCGGATGGGACCTTTGCCCGGCACCAGTTTGCCCGAACCTTCGATGAGAGTGACGTGTCCCACGCGGACGCCGGCAACATCCGTGATGGCGTTGTAGCGTCCGGTTTTGATGCGTCCGATTTTGATGCCGAGATCGCGTGCGCGTGGTCGTTTGCCCAAGTTGACTACTCCTGCGACCCGAAGGGTTGTGACTGGCACAAGCCCTTCGGGTCTGGTTTATTATCTCAAAATCAACGGCAGGTACAACAGCGCGGAAATCACCCCCACGGGTGTCGTTGTGTAACCGAATTCACCGTTGCCGAGTTGACCAGAGGAGTTGCCACCCCAGCACTTGGTACCACCGCTGTTCGTCAGCACACAGGTGTGCTCCCCACCTGCGGTAATCGCACTGACACCGCTGGTCAGTCCGCTCACATCTACTGGCGTGTTGCTGACGGTGGTCGTCCCGTTGCCCAGTTGACCGTAGGAGTTAGAGCCCCAGCACTTGGCGCCGCCCATCGTCACCACACAGGTGTGAAACCCACCTGCCGTGATGGCGCTGACACCGTTAGGCAAGCCACTCACATCCACTGGCGTGGTGCTGCTGGTGTACGTCCCGTTGCCGAGTTGACCGCTACCGTTGTTGCCCCAGCACTTGGCGCTCCCCCCCGTCATTAGTGCGCAGGTGTGATACCAACCTGCCGCGATGGCAACGACACCACTGGACAAGCCGCTTACATCCACCGGCGTACTGCTGCTGGTGTACGTCCCGTTGCCCAGTTGACCGTAGTAGTTGTAACCCCAGCACTTGACACCGCCCCCCGTCGTTAGCGCACAGGTGTGCTCTCTACCTGTCGCGATGGCACTGACACTACTGGACAAGCCGCTTACATCCACCGGCGTGGTGCTGTTCGTGGTCGTCCCGTTGCCAAGTTGACCGTTGGAGTTGTAGCCCCAACACTTGGCGCCGCCGCCTGTCGTTAGTGCACAGGTGTGATACCAACCTGCCGCAATGGCACTGACACCACTGGACAAACCACTCACATCCACTGGCGTGTTGCTGCTGGTGGTCGTCCCATTGCCAAGTTGGCCGCTGGAGTTGCGCCCCCAGCACTTGGCACCGCCGCTCATCGTCACCGCACAGGTGTGAAACCCACCTACGGCAATGGCGCTGACACTGCTCAGTCCGCTTACATCCACCGGCGTGTTGCTATTGGTGTAAGTTCCGTTGCCAAGTTGACCGCTGGAGTTGCGACCCCAGCACTTGACGCCGCCGCCCGCCGTAACGGCACAGGTATGAGACCACCCTGCCACAATCGCACTGACACCACTCGCCAAGTCGCTCACATCCCTAGGGGTTGTGCGATAACCGAATTTACCGTTGCCGAGTTGACCATTGGAGTTACGACCCCAGCACTTGACACCGCCGCCCGTTGGTAGCGCACAGGTGTGCTCCCTGCCTGCTGCAATGGCACTGACACCACTGGACAAACCACTCACATCCACCGGCGTGGTGCTGTTGGTGGTCGTCCCATTGCCAAGTTGACCGTAGTAGTTGTAGCCCCAACACTTGACGCCGCCTGTCGTTAGCGCACAGGTGTGCAAGGAACCTGCTGTAATCACACTAACACCGCTGGACAAACCACTCACATCCACCGGCGTGGTGCTGCTGGTGTACGTCCCATTGCCAAGTTGACCGGCCCCATTGTTGCCCCAGCACTTGACGCCGCCGCTCATCGTCACCGCACAGGTGTGCCAGAGAGCTGCGGCGATGGCGCTGACGCCACTCAGTCCGCTTACATCCACAGGGGTGTTGCTATCGATAGTCGTCCCGTTACCGAGTTGACCGTAGAAGTTGTAGCCCCAGCACTTGACACCACCGCCTGTTGTCACTGCGCAAGTGTGATCCCCACCTGCCGCGATGGCGGTGACACCACTCGACAAGGTGCTCACATCCACCGGTGTGTTGCTGTTGGTGTTCGTCCCGTTGCCGAGTTGACCGTAGAAGTTGTAGCCCCAGCACTTGACGCCGCCGCCTGTTGTCACTGCGCAAGTGTGATTCCCACCTGCCGCGATGGCGATGACACCACTCGACAAGCCGCTTACATCCACCGGCGTATTACTGTTGGTGTACATCCCATTGCCGAGTTGACCGTTCCAGTTGGCTCCCCAGCACTTGATGCCACCACTCGTCGTCAGCGCGCAGGTGTGCCAAAAACCTGCGGCAATGGCGCTGACACCGCTCAGTCCGCTTACATCCACCGGCGTGTTGCTATCGGTGTAAGTTCCGTTGCCGAGTTGACCGCTGGAGTTGTCGCCCCAGCACTTGACACCGCCGCCCGTTGTCAGCACACAGGTATGCTCGCCCCCTGCCGCAATCGCAGCATAAGCCGTCAAGGGACGCGCCAGCAGCCACGTGCTTGCTGGCATCCCTAGCGTATCGCTGCCAGCGGAAGCGGGCAGTGAAGGAGCCAGCACACCCAGCACAACCAGCAGCACCAAAACCCCAACAAGTCTGACGATTTGCTTTTTCACAAGCCCTCCTTTCTTGCTCATAGCCAGACACCTGAAAGGGTATGGCTTACTGCGAAAGAGATTCCTGAACACTTTTTGCTTGTTTGTTTTCGCCATCACGCGATAGGCACCACCTCCTTTCGCAAATGGGGCAACTTAAAATTTGCCTTGCGTCTCAATTGAACGATTTTGCCATCAGCGTCACATCCATCGTTTCCCAGCCGCGCTGACGATAGAATTCCACCACGCGTTCGTTGCCGCGTTTGACGAGCAAGTAGGCGCGCAAACATCCTTTGGCGCGCAAACGGCGTTCCACTTCGTTCATCAACAGCGTACCAATGCCGCGCTCACGATACGCGCGCGCGACGGCGAGGTGATAGATGAGCCCACGCCGCCCATCGTAACCGCCGATGACTGTGCCGATGATTTTGCCATCGTCTTCGGCGACGAGAAACAAATCCGAATCGCGTTGCAACTTTTTGGCGATTTCCTCGCGCGTATCGGAACGGCCGATGCCGAGCCCCTCGCCGGCATTTTGCCACAGCGCGAGCACGGCGTCGTAATCCTCCAGCGTAAATTCGCGCAAGCGCAACATAATCTCAGTTTTCCCAGAACTCAAGTTACCAACCAGCGACTTTGTTCGCGCATAAATTGTTGCACATAGAACGGTCCCAGCGCGTTCTTGCCGGTGGTGCCACTTGCTTTCCAGCCGCCAAACGAGTTCACACCGGGCCAGGCGCCGGTCGTTGCGCCGGCACGTCGGTTGACGTAGGTGACGCCTGCCTGAATGTGCTCGAAAAAGTACTCGATCTCGCGTGGCTCGCGCGTGTAGAGGCCTGCGCACAAACCGTACATCGAACGATTGGACTCGCTCACGGCTTCTTCCAGCGACTCGACGGCTGTGACGACGACCAACGGCAGGAACAACTCATCTTGAAACAGGCGGTGGGTTTTGGGTAGTTCGACAATTGCCGGCGCAACGAAATAGCCGTTTGCCAGTTCGCCTTCGCTGAGACGCATGCCGGGAGTATGAAAGATGCCTCCGTCCTGCTGAGCAGTCCGCACCGAATCCAGATACAAATCTACAGCGGCTTGATTGATGACGGGTCCCATAAACGTAGCTTGGTGAGTCGGATCGCCTACGCGTACCCGTTGTTGCGTGTATGCGACCAGGCGTTGCAGAAAGGCGTCTTTGACCTGATGATGCACATAGACGCGCGAACAGGCACTACATTTTTGACCCCCAAAACCAAAGGCGGCGCGCATCACTCCTTCCGCCGCCTCGTCCAGATCAGCGCTGGCGCATACGATTGCAGGATTCTTGCCACCCATCTCTGCAATCAGGGGTTTGGGGAAGAGAGAGGCAAAACTTTTGTACAACTGCATTCCCACCGCGTATGAACCGGTGAAAATCAGTCCATCCACTTGAGGATTCTCTTGCAGTTCCGCACCTACAGTGTCGCCGGCACCAAAGACCAGATTGAACACACCTGCGGGCAAACCTGCATCGGCATAGGCGCGATAGATTTCATAACCCATCACGGGAGCCTGGGAAGAAGGTTTGAACACCACAGTATTACCTGCTACCAGTGCCCCCGTGCTCATTCCGACAGCGAGTGCGAGCGGAAAGTTCCAGGGTGAGATGACCGCCCACACACCGTAGGGGCGTAAGACACTCTGGGTTTTTTGTCCTTTGCCGGGAGATTGAAGTGGTATGACAAAGCCGCGTTGCTTTTCCATTTGCGCGCAGTAATAGCGAATCAGTTCTATGGCTTCAAAGACCTCTGCCAGCGCCTCGGCACGATTCTTGCCAACCTCGAACGCCATCCACGCGGCGAGGAGGTAACGCCGTTCCTGTAACAGGTCAGCAGCGCGGCGCAGGATTTTGATACGTTGCCGATAGTCTGTACGGCTCCAGGTGGCAAAAGCCTGCTGTGCGGCGTGAATGGCCGCGCGCGCCTGCTCGCGTGTGCCTTGCGGTGCGTAACTGACGATCCACGTCGTATTGATGGGACTGGGATGAGCGCTATAGTGTGGGGCACTTTGAGCAACGCCATTCACATAATTTTCCACCTGACAGCCCAGCGCGTTACGCACCTGCGTAACAGCCGCTTCGTACGCTGCATCGTCTTGGGGTGTTACTGCTAGCGTCGCATACGTGAGACGCGGTAGTGTGTGCGTGCGACGTGTGTCCGGGGATTGGATACGTTTATGTTTAGACATCATAGTCATCTCCTCACTTTGAAAGTTTGCGATCGTTGGAAGAGTACCTTATATAGCAGAGATTCCGTAAGGATCATCCTTCCGACTGTTTCTATTTTCGCTACGTTTTCCTCTGCGTGACGAACGTATGCCTATGAGCCGTTTTCCGCTGGGGAAGATTCAGCGCGCGAGGTGCCTGCGCGCGCGCGCCGCGCCTCCTCAAGCGCACGCTCCAATTGTTCGCGCCATTCCTGCGCGCGCGATTTGGGTACGAGGGGGGATGACGCCGCCGGCGCGAGCGCCGTTCCTCGTCCTTCGTCCTCGGTCTTTCGTCCTTCGTCCTCCGTCGTTCGTCCTTCGTCCTCCGTCTTTCGTCCTTCCTCCTCTGCTACGCTCACCTGCTCGAACCACGTTGGCGGTTCTGCTTGTGCCTGAGGGACGAGAGGCGTTTCGGCTTCGGGCAGGGGTATTTCTTCTTCGATGATGAGTGGCTGGGTGAGTTCTTCGGCCACTAATGACTCGGGCGGTGTCAAATGTTCAGGGGGCGCCGCTGGTTGCTCTGGCTCTTCCGGAATTTCTTCCTCGGTAAGGGCTTGACTTTCGATGAGCGCGCGCCAGGGTCCGTGAATGCCATCATCCGTCACGCCATAGTACACCAGAATTTGCTCACCGACGCGCTGGGCAAGGTCGTAGCGTACCTTGCCGGCGCGTTTATACGTTTTGATGAGCGCGATATTGTCCACCCATTGGAGTTGCTGGGGATCGAGCGGATGTTTTTCGCGTTCGGCGATAGCATATTGCCACAAGCGTCGCGCGCTTTTTAGCGTGACGTTCTGGACGATGCGCCGATTGCGCAGATCGCGCACCGAGTAGTACCACACCCCCTTGCGTTGTTCTGCGGCGACGATTTCCACGCCGGTACGCGGTGGTTCAACTGCGGACGCTGGTGCCGGCGTCTCGACTTTTGCTTCGGGCGCTGTTTCGACGGCGAGTGGTGGCGGTTCGATGATACCCTGTGCCGCCAGTTCGATGGCGAGCGCGTCACGCACGAGTTGCAGAATTTCGTCGCGCACTGCCAAGCCCGTTTCGTTCTCCGAGCGAATGTAGATGTAACTTTCATCGAGGACGTATGGCACTTGACTGCCGCGCGGCACAATCACCTGCAACACATTCTTGCCCTGACTCTTGAGCACCTCGATTTGCACTTCGAGGGGCGGCAAAATGTTCTTGGCAATGGCAGCGCGCAACTCGTTGATGGCTGATTCGGGGCGTTCGACGCCCACGACCGGTTTGCGGACGTCCGCGCTGGCGCCGATGTAGATGGTGCCGCCGTTGGTATTCGCCAGCGCGACCACGTCTTCCAGAATACGCCGCGCCACACTGCGTTTTTCGTGCAAGCGTTCGTGAAATGCCTGAATGAGCGTTTCACCGTGTTCGCGCGCTTCGCGCAACGGGTCGAACGGTTCGGTAGGATGATAAGGACGCGTGCGCGCGAAATCATTACCCAGAAACACCGCCTTGATCGCCTCGAACGAGAGTTCCTCGAGCAGGATTTCGGTCACGCGATCGCCCACGCCAAGTTCGTTTTTGAACCGCGGATCGAAATCGAGGCGATGGGCATCGCTTCCTTGAATGCAGTGCATACGACGAGGATATTCGGGTTTGGTACCGCTGAAAAAGAGCGCGGTGCGCCGTCGCGATTTGGAATCGAGATCGGTGACTTCGAGCGCGTGCAGGTTGGGGTCCTGCGTGTAGGCGATGCGCGTCTGTCCACCAAAATCAATGCCGGGCATTGCGACACCGTGCGATGAATTGGCGTGCGCGGCAATCACCAGCGCGCCCGCCTGGTTGAGCACGCGATACGCGGTCAACACATCACTCGTCGCGCCCACTTCGCTGCTGCCTGAATCGAGTTTATCGGGGGGAATGCGCAGCAAGAGGAGCAGATGCTCCAGTTCGCGCACCGTCGTGGTGGGCGGAAAGATGGCGAGAATGTGAAAACCGAGCGTGGCTGTAAATTCAAAACCCGGCAGCAAGAGAATTTTCTCGCGCAAGCGCCGATACTCGCTGAGGCGCGCGCGTTCATCGTCGCGCAAACGTTGCAAGCGCTCGAGCATTTCAAGCGATTCAATTTCTGCCAAAAGTTTGGCATAACCCGCCACCGTGTTGTGATCGGTGATGGCAATGACGTCCAGATTTTTCTCTTCGGCTTTTTTCAGTATATCGAGAAACGTGACATTCGATTGTTTGTAATCGGCAGACGCCGGGGTATGCAAATGTAAATCCATGCGATACCACTGGCGTTGTGTGGATTTTTTGCGGTGAGCCATAGGGATTCCTTTCAGACACCAGTAAACAGGTCACAGGTAGAGGTAGAGAATGGCGGCTTGAGCCGCTGATCCATCTCGACCGGTTCACTTGTTCGGAAAGGATCATTGAGGGGAAGGACTGCACAATAGCAAGCGTTACGACGGATGACTGTGTGAGCGCGCGATCCTGAAGAGCAGAACAGTCGTGCGTGCGTCCCTGAGTGTGTATTCCGCACTTGTGTTTCGGAATAATCTCCCACGCCAATGGTGGAGATGAGGCGATTCCTTCGGCGGGTGTGCGAAATGCTGGAGAGGACTTTAGCGCGCTAGATGTAATTACTCAGCCCTGCTATCCCTCGCGACAAGCCCCACCCCCTAGCACCCTCCCCACGCCGCCCTGCGGCGTGGGGAGGGGGAAACAAGGGAATAGGGG
>DAOTYB010000009.1:0-12323 GCA_034435315.1 Anaerolineae bacterium
AACTTGGCAATGGCTAGCACGGGTTGAGGAATTATCCTGTGCTGTTACGGGAATAATTTCTTAAAACCCATCAACCGATTTTTGCATCCTTGAGCCGCCGAATTCGATTCGGCGGTTGCAGTGGCAGAAATATACGTCGCTCAGAAACGGCTACAGGGCTTATCTTAAATTGTCTGCCCGGTGCGTAGCACTCGGGGCAACGTGGAGGTGGCTTGACGGAAGAGCAAGAGTTCACGTACAGACCAAACACGCTCTATTAACCGTCATGAACCTGCTCTCTCCGCAAAGCGGGGAGAGCAGGAGGAGATGGGAGGAGGGATGTGGGCGGGCGGCTTTGCCGCCCGCCCACATCCCTATTCCCTTGTTTCCCCCTCTCCACGCCACTCTGCAGCGTGGGGAGGGAGACCAGGGAGTGGAGCTATTTCGCGATGGAGTAGGATGGCTGAGTAATTATCCTGTACGCGAAAGAACGCGAAAGGGCGCGCAAGGGCGCGCAAGGAACACGCAAGACTGAGCGCGTTACCTTACCAACGCGATCTCCATCGCTTGCGCGAGCGAGCGCGCGCCAAGCAATTCGATACCATCGGGTCGGTCTTTGAGGCGCGTCAAGGCATCTGGCACAAGCGCGCGCTTGAAGCCAAGTCGCGCGGCTTCGTGCAACCGTCGCGGTGCTTGTGTCACAGTGCGTAGTTCGCCGCTCAATCCCACTTCACCGACGATCACCATATCGTCCGCGACCGGCTGGTTGCGAAACGATGACGCAATCGCCAGCGCCACAGTCAAATCGGCAGCGGGTTCGGTAATCTTCAACCCACCCACCACGTTGACGAACACATCCTGCGCGCCCAACTTCAAGCCGACCCGTTGCTGCAACACAGCGGTCAACAACAACAAGCGCCCCATATCAAACCCATTCGTTGTGCGTCGTGGCAACGCGAACGCGGTGGTGTTGGTCAACGCTTGAATTTCCACGACGAGTGGACGTGTGCCTTCTAACGTCACCGCGATCGCGCTCCCCGCCGAACCCGGCGCGCGCTCCGCCAGAAATGCCGCGGACGGATTGTCCACCTCGCGCATTCCTTCGGGCGTCATCTCAAACACGCCCACCTCGGATGTTGCTCCAAAACGATTTTTCACCGAACGGAGCAAACGATACGCGTGAAAGCGCTCGCCTTCCAGATACAACACCGTGTCCACGATATGCTCCAGCACGCGCGGACCCGCGATGGCGCCGGCTTTGGTCACGTGACCCACAAGGAAAATCGGGATGCGAGTCTCTTTGGCTGTGCGCATCAACCGCGCCGCCGACTCGCGCACTTGCGAGATACTACCCGCCGCGCTGGTCAGTTCTTCCAGATACACCGTTTGAATCGAATCAATCACCACGAGTTTGGGCGCCAGCCGTTCGATATGCGCGATGATTTCGTCGAGGTTCGTTTCGGTGAGCAAATAGAGCGCGTCGGGTTGCAGTCCCAGGCGTTCTGCGCGCATCTTCATCTGTTGCACCGATTCTTCGCCAGAGACGTAGAGCACCGTACCGAGTGATTTTGCGAGTGTCGCCGCCATCTGGAGCAACAGCGTGCTCTTGCCAATGCCGGGCTCGCCACCGATGAGCACGAGCGACCCCGGCACAATGCCGCCTCCCAGCACGCGCGCCAGTTCGGGCATCGGAACAGCGAGGCGCGACAGACCCTCGGTCACCACGTCAGAAATTTTTTGTGGCGCGCTGCGCGGTGCCAGCGCAGCCAGCGCGGATTTCTTTTCCTCCGCGCGCGTCAGCACCGTTTCGATCATCGCGTTCCATTCACCGCATTCGGGACAGCGACCGTACCCTTTGGGAGCAGTAAAACCACACTGCTGGCAGATCCACTGGCTGTGAACTCTGGATTTGGAGGGCATAGGCGACCTCGCAGCGACCTCCTTGACGTGAGAAGATCGCAGAAACGTTTGTTCTACCTCGCCATTTTACAACGACAAGTCTCCTGCGTCAAACGGAGCGGTAGGAAGCATTTCAGTTTGTGGGCAAATCCGCTTGAGCCATAAATTTCGCCGCCGTGCTCTTGAGCAATCCCCTCTCATCCCCCTGCCCCCTTCTCTCCCCGCGACGCGGGGAGAGAAGGGGGATGACGTGGTGGTGGCGGGCGGCTGCGCCGCCCGCCACCACACCGTCCTTTGACTCCCCCTCCCCGTTGGGGCGAAAAAATTTTTCGCCCCAACGGGGAGGGGGCAGGGGGTGGGGCTATGCGTTTGCAAAAGTGCAAAAGGTGGGCTGAGAAACTTGCCCCCAAACTGAAATACACCCCGGAGGTGTGCCAGGTTTATTGATAAACCGTCGCGCGACGGCACGTCGCGGCAACGAGTACGGGCAAATGATGATTTGCCGTAATCCACACCTGTTGCAGGCTCAGCCGTCAGGCGGCTGTGGGTACAAGTTGTTGCGGCCGTTTTTAACCGCCCGCGCTCAACTCTACACAGACCGAGGCACCGCCAGGGTGTGTGCAAAGTCGCTTGACAAAGCCGCGCCTCCGCTTGTCATTGCGAGGAGCGGTCTTTGCGACGAAGCAATTCCCTATTGCGGTGTGGAGATTGCTTCGCCGCTGCGCGGCTCGCAATGACAGGGGGCTGACTTTGCACAAGCCCTGAGGCACCGCCCACGACACTTGCATTTTCTTCCTTCCCGACTATAATTCACCCAACTCTACTTTGCAAGGAGCCTCCGTGCGCATCGGCATAGACGCGCGGTTGATCTTTTACCATCAAGCCGGCATCGGTCAATACATCTTGCGACTGACTCAAGCCCTCGCTCAGATCGCACCCGACGATACGTTCATTCTCTTCACCAGTCGCAAAGACAAAACCCGTCACATCCAACAAGCGAACGTGCGCCAACAACCGTTGTGGACGCCCAGCCATCATCGCTTTGAACGCCTGGCGCTCTCGTTCGAACTGGCGCCGTTCGCGCTCGATGTGTTGCACAGCCCCGATTTCATTCCTCCCCGCTGGACGCGCTGTCCCACAGTAATCACGGTTCACGACCTGGCCTTTCTGCGCTATCCGCGTTTTCTCACGCGCGAAAGCGCGCGCTATTACGGCCAGGTGGACCTGGCTGCACGTCAAGCCACGCACATCATCGCCGTTTCGCAAAGCACCAAGCGCGATCTGATCAACCTGCTCGGTGTTCCCGAATCGAAAATCACCGTCATCTACGAAGCCGCCCATCCCCTCTTTGCCCCGATGGAACGTGACCGCGCGCGCGCGTTCGTGCGCGCCCGCTTCAATCTACCTGATGAATTTGTCTTGTTCGTTGGCACCCTCGAGCCGCGCAAAAACGTGCCCACCTTGTTGCGCGCGTTCAAACGTTTGCGCGACTGTT
Source organism: Anaerolineae bacterium (assembly GCA_034435315.1). Classification (GTDB taxonomy): domain Bacteria; phylum Chloroflexota; class Anaerolineae; order UBA4142; family UBA4142; genus VGOB01. The sequence goes on from DAOTYB010000009.1 coordinate 3,374, forward strand.
ACAAAATGCAACTCCCGCTGGTGATCGCGGGTTATCGCGGCTGGCTGGTCGAAGAGGTGGATCAAGCCCTCGCCGAAGTGCAGTTGGGCGACGCGCTGCGCTTTTTGGGCGCTGTGCCCAACGAAGAGTTGATGTATCTCTACAACGCGGCTAGTCTGTTCGTCCTGCCTTCGTTCTACGAAGGGTTTGGTCTGCCGCCGCTGGAAGCAATGGCGTGTGGCACGCCCGTCATCGTCTCCAACGTCTCGGCGTTACCCGAAGTGGTGGGCGACGCGGCACTCCTCGTTGCCCCCGACGATGTAGAAGGGCTGACCGTCGCGATGGCGCGTGTGCTCACCGACGAGGCGTTGCGAAACGAGTTGCGCACCAAAGGCCTGGCGCGCGCACGCACGTTTTCGTGGGAGCGCGCCGCGCGCGAGACGCTTGCCGTGTACCGGCAAACAATGAGCCGGTAGTCCAATGAGCCAATGAGCCAATTGTCCAATGAGCCAAATGAATGACAAATGAACGAATAAACGAACAAACAAACCAACCAACGAATGAACGAACAAACGAACAAACAAACCAACGAATGAACGAACTAACGAACAAACAAATTAACGAATGAACGTCCTCGTCCTCACGCCTCAACTACCGTATCCGCCTCATCAAGGTACGACGCTCCGCAATTTCCACATCATCAAACACCTCGCGCCGCGTTATGACATCACCCTCCTTTCCTTCGCCACAGACGACGAGTTGGAAAAGGCTGCCCCTTTGCGCGCCTTGTGTCGCCGTATCGAAATCGTCCCTTATCCCGCGCGTTCGATTGCGCAGCGCGCGTGGACGACACTCACCTCGCCGCTACCCGATATGGCACTGCGACTCAAATCGGACGAGATGCACGCGCGGTTCGATGCGCTCGTGCACAACGAATCCTTCGATATCCTTCAGGTCGAGGGAATCGAAATGGCGCGCTATGTTCTCCCATCGAAAATCGCCAATCAAAAATCGAAAATTGTTTTCGATGATCACAACGCTGAATATGTGTTACAACGCACCGCGTTTCAAGCCGATGTGCGCGCGCCGACGCGCTGGCACGCCGCGCTCTACTCGCTGATCCAGTGGAAAAAGTTAGAGCGTTACGAACGCGCAATGTACCGCAGGGCTGACCACACGGTTGTCTGTTCGCCAGCCGATGCGCGCGCGATCGCCGCGCTGTTCGATCTCCAGGCTCCACTTCCCCGTCTCAGCGTGATTCCAAACGGTGTGGATACGGAATTCTACGCGCCTGCCGAAACTGCGCCCGACGAACCTGTACTCGTTTTCACCGGCAAGATGGATTTTCGTCCGAACGTTGATGCGATGCTGTGGTTTGCGAGCGAGGTTTTGCCGCGCGTGCGCGCCGAGATTCCGCACGCGCATCTTTACATTGTGGGACAAAAACCGGCGCCGGCGATTCGCGCTCTGGCGCGTCAACCCGGCATCACGGTCACCGGTTGGGTCGCCGACACGCGCTCGTACATTCGCGATGCCGCGCTATACATCGTGCCGCTACGGATGGGCAGCGGTACGCGGCTCAAAGTGCTGGAGGCAATGGCGATGGGCAAAGCCATCGTCTCGACCGCGCGCGGCATCGAAGGGCTAGAACTGATACCCGAACGCGAGGTGGTGCTTGCCGAGACGCGCGACGATTTCGCGCGCGCCATCGTCGCGCTCTGGCACGAACCGTCACGCCGGTGCGCACTGGGGCAAGCCGCGCGCGCGCGCGCAGTAGCGCACTATGACTGGCGCTCTCTCATTCCACGTTTTGAGGAAATTTACAACGAGCGCAAACTTTCATCCGTCAACCACAATGTCTGATAGGGGGCTAACTGAATTGCCTGGCTATCATACCTTTGCGACGTACCGAGAGCCACCAGCGCACGCGCTGGCATCGTCGGAGGGAACGCGATATGCTGGGATTGTGCACTGACATTGTGCAAGCACACCACCGCGTCGCCGCGCTGAACCGCGAACACGGCAGGATGAACGTCCAGCACGCGCATCGTGCCGTACGGATCGAACGCGGGATGCGCCGCGCGCACGCGGAGCAGTTGCGCGAGTCGCGCAAACACCCGCGCGCGCCGCGACGACACATCGCTCAACTCGTGTTCGAGCGCGGCGCGTTCTAGTTTCTCGCGATTGATGGTACGATTTTGCCCCGTTTGCGCAACCCCCGCGCGCCAACCACGCGAACCAAACAAACTGTGAAAGTAAATTCCCGGCACGCCCACGAGCGCGAGCATGATCGCGTGCGCGCAGACAAAGCGATCAATCTGCGTGTCAAGCGACTCGCGCGCGTTGGGATCGTTGAGCGCGTCAAAGTAATTGATGTTCAACTCGTACGGGCTGGACGTGCCATCGGAATTTGCTTTGTACGAAACCAACCCACCGTGTGCAATTGTGCGCGCCACCAGCGCGTCAATCTCATCGTCGCGCAAGATGCCGCGCGCGGGATTCAACCCGATCCCATCGTGCGAGGCAAGAAAGTTGAAGAACGTGACTTGCCGGGAGGGCAGGGTCAATCCGCTTGCCCAATGCGTGAGCGTGCGCGCGTCGCCGGTGTGAAACGCGTGGAGGGTGAGCGGCGGCAAGGCAAAGTTGTACACCAGATGCGCTTCGTTCGTCCCATCGCCAAAGTACGAAACATTCTCCGCGTGCGGTACGTTCGTCTCGGTGATGAGAATCGTCTGCGGCGCGACCGCGTCCACGATGGCGCGCAAGAGCTGGATGATGCGATGCGTTTGTGGTAAGTGCAAGCACGTTGTCCCAAACTCTTTCCACAAGAACGCAATCGCATCGAGGCGCAGCCAACTTGCGCCGCGCGCGAGATAGAACAAGAGCGTTTCGATGATTTCGATCAACACATCGGGATTGTGATAGTTGAGGTCAATCTGATCCGCGCTAAAAGTCGTCCACACTTTTTTCGCGCCGCTCGGCGTTTCGAACGTGGTGAGGAGCGGTAGCGCGCGCGGGCGAATCACACGCGACACATCGGCACCATCGGGGACAACAATGAACCAGTCGCGATAGCGTGGATCGTCGCGCAAGAACGCCTGAAACCACGCGCTCTGCGCGGAGACGTGATTGATGACCGCATCGAACATCAAACGAAAATTTTTGCCGATGCGCGCAACATCGTCCCAATCGCCCAACATCGGATTGACCGCGCGATAATCTATCACGGAAAAACCATCGTCCGACGAGTACGGATAGAACGGCAAAAGGTGAATCGTGGTGACGACATCGCGCAGATGGGTGTCGCAAAAATCGGCGAGCGTACGAAGCGGCGGCTCGTCGGGTGCGCGCACCTGATCGGGGTAGGTGATGAGGACGGCGTCGCGTTGGGTGAGGGATGACGAAGGATGAAGGACGGAGGACGGAGGACAAAGGACGAAAGACGAAGGACGAAAGACGGAGGACGAAGGGCGCGCGTTTTCGATGAGCGATGTGATACGCACGAAGGTGGCGCGACCGCGTTCGTCGCCGTAGAGCGCGATGAGGTGGTCCAGGATTTTATTCAAGGCAGCCGCTCCGGTGTTTGCGTGATGGGTTTGTCACTGATGAACAGCAACGCGCTATCGTGCGGCGCGAGGGTCACGGAAACCCTGGCGGTTTTGCAAACTTGAAGGGTTTTGTTTGTCCAATCGTACACATAGCGCGCGTTGGGGATGCCCAGCGCGGCAAAGGTGTACGTGCGTTCGAGCGGCGCGTCGCTCGTGTTGAAAATCAGCACCGCGCTGGGGTCGCCCGCGCGTACCAGCACCAGCGCAGGGTCGGCTTGCCCCAGAAATGGCAAGTGCGCCGTGCCCGGCGCAAGCAACAATTTCCACAATCGCAAGCGCTCGGGCGAGAGTTCATCGAGCGCGTCGCTCGTCATCGTCACACCTCCGAGCATTCCGGCGTACAGAGCGAGCGAACGTTGTTGCGCGTCGGTGAGGTGATGAAAACGCTCGCGCAGCAAAATGCAATCGGGGTCGGCTTGCCACAAGATATGATTGGCGAAATTACGCGTAGCAGCATCACGCAAGAGGGATTGCGCCGACCAGATGCCGCGCCATTCCACGCCCACATCGAACCCGATGCGTATGCCATCCACCAACCCCACCGACGCCCACAAGGGACAACCACATCCCAGCCACAGCGCATCGCCAATTTCCTCACGAATCATTTCCGCCACGCGTTGCCAGATTTCGATGCGCGTCATTCCCTCACGATACCAACGCGCGCGCTCAGGTCCGTACTCAGCACCCCAGAACATAAAATCGGTTTTGAAATATTCGCATCCCCACTCACGTCGCCACGTCCGAAACACACATCGCAAGTACTCGAACGCGTCGGGATGAGTTGTGTCGAGAATGTAGTACTCTTCGCTGCGTTTGTGCCAGCGGAACTCGGAGTACAGTTTCCAATGCGCCAGCGGCGCGTCGCGCTCGCGTTCGCGCACGACCCAATCGGGATGCTCGCGATACAAGCGACTGCGATTGCCCACCATAAACGGCGCGATCCACAGCCCCGGGATGAATCCCGCCGCGCGAATGTCATCGAGCAGCGGTTTCATCCCGCGCGGAAATTGTGGTTTCACCTCGAGCCAGTCACCCATTTCGGGTGTAAAGCCGTCATCAATTTGAAAGACGCGCATGGGCAATTTTTCCTGGCGCGCGATTTTTTCGACGCCGCGCAAATGCGTCAGGATATTTTCCTCGTTGATGTACGCGTACAGATTGTACCACGAACACCACCCGATAATTGGCTCTGCTTTTCGCGGCGGCGTTGGTGATGCCTGCGCGACGAGGCGCGCCCATTCGCGCAAGCCTTCTTCGACCTGAGCGTGTTCAAAGAAGACGAGGCGTTCCGATTCACAACGCCCCGTGTGCGGTTTACGATCCCACCACGTCTGAATTGTCAACGACGCGGGCACGTGTTGCGCGTCGAATACGAATGTCTGTTGAAAGCGGGTGTGCCGATCAAAGCCGATGACCACGCTCCCTTCGCCGTGGCGCGGCAACAACTGTGTCATCGCGTATCCCGTTTCGTTGCGCGTGCGGTCGGCTTCCGGTTCGATGTAGAAACTGCCGTCCCAACTGTGATACCCGTTGCGCAAATACGCGCGCAGATTTTCGACGCGCGCAAAGCCAAGCCCGAACGAATCGAGCGTACCCGTAAAGCCCTCCAGCCAGTAGCGCGACCACACGCGCGCTGTGTCTTCGCGCACCATCTCAAATCCAAATACCCCATTGCCAAGCGCGGGCGCGGTAAAACGCAATTCGATGCGCGTCGCGTCGTTCGCGATCACCTCCACGCGGGCATCATCGAGAACGACACCGTTCAACACGGGCGACACACCGCGCAACGAAACAATGGATGATTCGATCTCCAGCCGATTGTTCAGAGTTAAATTGAATTGCATAATCCTCCCAGGGTCATTGCGTCGAACATACGCGCAGCAGAGTGTTCGTCTTTCATCTGTCGGGATGCCTGAATCGCCAAGTCCACAAAAACCGCGCTCGACCAGCCGAACACGGATGCCGCGTGCGGTGGTGGATCGCCGGTTTCAGGATGATAGTACTCGTAAATGTCTTTGTGACGCATCAACAGTTCGAGCGTCTTGTCGCGCAGCGCGCGCGCCAGATCGGTATAGCCCGCGCGCGCCAGTCCTTCGATGAACAAATAGTTGATGTTGACCCACGTGGGTCCGCGCCACATTTGATTGGGATTGTGCTTGGGGTCGTTGCGCGCGACGGTGGGAATCGGATAGCGCGTCCAGAATTCGTCCGGGTTCGTCAGATGCGCGACGAGACGATCATTGATCGTGCGCGGCATTCGCCCGGTAAAAAGCGGATACAAGTTGAATGGCGTGAGGACGCGAATCGGTTGGTGGTGGCGCGTTGCCCAGCACACGCCCGCGTCCGCGTCCCAAAAGTGCGCGATGATTTTTTGCGCGAGTTCATCCGCGCGTGCACGCCACATCGTCGCATCGTCGTTCAAATTCAAAATCTCGGCGATGCGCGCGAGTGAATCCATCTGCATCACGAGGTACGTGTTCAGTTCCGGCGATTCGACCGGCACGCCTTCGTCCCACAATGGGCTGTCATCGAGCCCCGACGAAAAACCGTGATTGTACTGCGCGATGCCGTCGTGGTCGTCATCGTTTTTCTCGAACCACCAGCGATTCCATCGGCACAGCGGCTCGTAAATTTCATCGAGAAAATCGCGATTGCCCAGCGTGGCGTACAGTTTGAGTGCCGCCCACGCGATCAAGGGCGGCTTGGTCACATCAGCTTCGCCTTCGCTGCCCGGTAATCGCCAACGCAAGACAACGCCTTCATCGTGCACCGCATCGGGAATCATACCGTCCTCGCGTTGATGATCGAGGACGACGCGCAGTTGGTCTTCGGCGAGTTTTGGGTTGATGTGTTGATACGCGAGCGCGTGAAAGAACGCGTCCCACTGCCACACGCCAACGTAATGAATTGCGGACGGTATCATCGCCTCGCGCGTGAGATAAAAGCGCGGACTGAGCAAGCCCATCCCCAGAATCCACCACGCGTAATAGTACTGCCTGGCGTACTGTTCCGCGACCGAAGGTACGGCAGCAAACCACGCATGCCAGCGTGCTTCGGCGTTGCGCAAAATTTCTTCGGCGCGCGTGATGCGGCGATTGAAACCGAGGCGCGGCGTGATGTTGAGCAAGAATGCCGCATCGTTCGTGGCATCCACGCGCAGATTCACGCGGCGATAGCCACCCACATCGTCAACGATCTCGTTCGTGACGATGCGCGCGTTCGTGGTGTACGCAATGTTGCGATGTGTGCGGCGATGTTCGGGATCGCCTTTGAATTCGCCGCCGCGCCGATCCGCGCGTCCATCCGCCGCGTACACGCGAAATGTGATGCCGCAGCGCGCGGTCGGCAATTTGAGGTAGAGTGTTTCCTCGTCCGCAAACGCAATCCAAAATTCGCCGACGCGCGTCGTCAGCACCAGCGCGTGCGGATACGAGGTCAGTTGGAAATCGAGCGGCGCGCCCTCCGCATCGGTGAGCGCGAAATCGTCAATGATGGGCGCACGATGCCGATAATCGCCAACTTCTTCGACCCACTTGCTCCAGCGTTCGGCGAGGCGAATGTACAACGTGGACGCGCGACGAAAGAGAAGGATGCGCGAGCCGCGTTCGCTGAACGGAATCCCGCTGAAGGGGATGCGATGGTTGTCGTCGGGCGAGCGCTGAAAGCGCGGGTCGAGTTGTTCGGGCGCGCTCTCTTCGAGCGTGATGCGATTTTGGAGTTGTTGGAGAAAGGGGGAGTTGGGTATCATATCTGTTTGGAAGACGAAGGACGGAGGACGAAAGACGAAGGACGAACGCATTGGTCATTCGTCATTCGTCATCGGTCATTCGTCATTGGTCATTCGTCATCGGTCATTCGTCATTCGTCATCGGTCATCTCCAGCGCGAGCGCGGCCGTCCAGCTAAAATCGGTGGCGCCGCAACCACTGCCATCGCGCGGGTCATAATACTCACGAAAGCCACTCTGGTCAATCAGCGCGAGTGAATCGTGCACGAGCGCATCGGCTTGCGCAGCATAGCCATAACGCCGCAAACCTTGCGCGATGATCCAGTTCATTTGAATCCACACCGGACCACACCAGTATCGGCGCGGCGCATAGCCGCGTTCGTTTTTGGCAACGCTGGGCAAACGAAACTTGGAATCGGCGTCGGGCGCGTACTCGGCGGGGTTTTCGAAATGTTCTGCGATGAGTCGCGCGGCTTGATCTGGTGAGGCGAGTCCGGCAAAGAGTGGCGCGAACGTGGCGTTCGCGTTGATGCGAATCGGCGATTGCGCGCGCACATCGTAATCGAGATACAAGCCGCGCGTGTCGTCCCAAAAGCGCGCGTTGAAAATTTCGCGCGTGCGCGCAAGCCACGCGTCAATTTCGCGCGTCTCCTCGCCCAGTTCGAGCGCGAGCGCGCGCAAATCTTCGTCCGCGCGATGCAGAATCGAACAGAACAAAACATCCTGGACGAGGAACGGCATCTGGTCGAGTAGCGCGCGTGATTCCCAGCGCAAGCGTCGCCCAAGGTCAATCAGATGCACAAATCGTTCATAATCGGGCGCGAGCGGACGTTCCTCCGGCGCGACGTGAATGGTATCGCGTCGTGTGAATGGCGGCAGATCGCGCGGCGTGATGCGATCGAGCGCGTCCGCCCACAGCGGCGAGTTGTCCATTCCCGATTCCCAGGGATGAATGAGACAGGGCAAGCCAGTGCCATCGGCATCGCGCGCGGTGTGCAGCCAGCGATGCCAGGCGAGGAGGCGCGGGAAGATTTCGCGGAGAAAGGCGTGAAACGTGAAACGTGATGCGTGTTGCGTGTTGCGTATGATGTTGATGATGGTGGCAAGAATCGGTGGCTGGGTCAGTGCGGAGGATGGAATGTCGCCCGCGTGCGATAGATTTTCGGTTTGCCAGAATTCGGGTGGGGGAAAATAGTCGGATGCACCGGTGGGGTAGATGATGTGCGGCACCATTCCATCGCGCCATTGCGCGCGCAGGAGCGAACGCACCTCGACGAGCGCGCGCGGCAAATCGAAATGCGCGAGACCCAGCGCGATAAATGCGGAATCCCAGTTCCACTGATGCGGATATTGGCGCGGCGATGGTTTGGTGAATTCGCCGGTGTCGTTGAGACGCAAAACGTTTTGGGCGCGGACGATAAGATCGGTTGAGGTCATAGGGCTAAAGTTGGCAGATGGCAGGAGGCGGGAGGCAGTCTGCCTACTGCCTCCTGCCTACCGCTTCCTGCCTACTGGGTCAGCGAATTGCTTCGCCCGTCGCCGCGTCCATCCACCGAATTTTTTCCGGATCAAAGTGGAGCCACACCTCATCGTTCAGTGCGACGTGTTCATCGGGCGCGACGCTCACCTTGGAAATC
>DAOTYB010000010.1:0-4575 GCA_034435315.1 Anaerolineae bacterium
GGGAGAGGGGGCGGGGGAGTGGGCAGGCAGCTTCGCCGCCCGCCCACTCCCCCGCCCTTGATTCCAGGGCTTGTGCAAAGTCAGCCCCCTGTCATTGCGAGCCGCGCAGCGGCGAAGCAATCTCCAAACCGCAATAGGGGATTGCTTCGTCGCAAAGACCGCTCCTCGCAATGACAAGCGGAGGCGCGGCTTTGTCAAGCGACTTTGCACACACCTTGCCCTTGATTCCCCCTCCCCACGCCGCAGAGCGGCGTGGGGAGGGGGTTAGGGAGGTGGAGCTTGACGCCATAGACGGCACGGCTGAGTAATTAAAATGAAAGTTTGCGCTCGTGCCGGGTATAACAACGCGGGAGTACTCCTCCCGCGTTGCGGCATTGCGCTGAGATTATACCCGAACTAGCGGCGGCGGTCAAATGCGTACTGACTACCGGGCAATGATTTGACATAGCGTTTCACTTCGGCTGCGCGAGCAGCAATCTGGCCGGGATGGTGGAAGGTGACATGCTCGTTGGTGACGATGGCAATCGAGACGCTCATCAAGGGTGCGCGAAATGTTTTACCCCGCCGATCCACCACCTCGATATAGCCGCGCGCGCGCACCTCGTCGGGATAAAAGGTCGGTATCTCCGCGTCGAATCGTGTCAGGATTGTTTGGGCAAGGCGTTCGGCGCGCTCGGGTACACTCAACACCACGAAATCATCCCCACCGATATGCCCCACGAAATCCTCGGTGCCGCCGTGCGTCTGGAGAGTGTCGAGGATGACTTGTGCCAGCAGTTTGATCACCTTGTCCCCTTGCAACCAACCGTACTGGTCGTTATACTCCTTAAAGTTGGACAGGTCAATGTACAAAACGGCGAGAGGTTGGGCGTGGGCAAGGCGCTGTCGGATGAGGTGTTCGATGACGGCGTTACCGGGTAACGCGGTCAGCGGATTGGCACTCAGGTCACGCTCACGCCGGCGCAGATGGGCTTCGACGCGCATTTGTAACTCGTCCATATTGAACGGCTTGGTGATGTAATCGTCGGCGCCGGTTTGAAAGCCGTGTACCAGCGATTCGGTTTGATCGAGCGCGGTCAACATTACAATGGGGATGGTAGTGGTCAAGGGGTGACGCCGCAACTCGGCACACACCTGAAACCCGTCCATCCCCGGCATCACTAGATCAAGCAAAATCAGATCGGGTGGATTTTTCCGCGCGCATTCCAGTCCCTCCGTGCCGGAACTGGCTTCGGTTACTCGATAACCCTTCGCCTCGAGTGCTCTACCAATGATGCGACGAACCAGTGGATCGTCATCAATGAGCAAGATAGAAGGCGGAGTAGAGTTGATCATCCGTTAAAATTTTACATCAATTTGGTTTTCCTGACAATAGGACTTTAGAGGTAGTTTGCGCTGCCACAAACGCGTGATAGAGATTGCTCCACTCGAGCAGCGAGAGGGATTCGGCGCGGCGGGTGGGATCAATCTGCGCGTGTGTCAGGATGGTTTCAATCAATGCGGGCGCACACCCCAGGCGATGTGCCAGCGCGTTGCGTAATTGTTTGCGTCGTTCGCCGAAACCAGCACGCACGAGTGTGAAGAATTGGGATACGTCGGCGATGGGATAGGGCGGAGTATCGTACACATCAAGGCGCACGAGCGCCGAATCTACCTGTGGGCGTGGATAAAACGCGCCGGCGGGAATCCGGCGGATCAGGCGCGGTTGTGCAAAGAATTGTACGCTAACGGCGAGCAAATTCATCTGCGGGGGTTGTGCCACGAGGCGTTGCGCTACCTCGAGTTGCACCAGCACCACGATCACACGTGCAAGCGGCGGCGCTGTGAGGATGTGGCGAAGAATAGCGGAGGTGATATAGTACGGCAAGTTGGCGACGATTTTGAACTCGTGCGCGGGCGCGCGCGTGGCTTGCGTGATCCACGCGTGCGGTGGTGCGGTGAGAATGTCGCCGTGCAAAATCGTGACCTGCGGTGTGTGGGCAAACTGCGTGCCGAGGTGCGCGACGAGTCGCGGGTCCACTTCGACGGCGATGACGCGCGCGCCGCGTTCTGCCAGCACGCGCGTCAAGTGACCTTTGCCCGGACCGATTTCGAGAATCGTATCGGTGGCGGTGACGGTGGCCGCATCGGCAATGGCGTTGAGCAGGTGCGCATCGGTGAGCCAGTGTTGTCCCCAGCGTCTCAGTGGTCGCTCGCGCGAGTCGCTGGTCTGTGGGAGTGAGTTCATTCTCAACGTCGTGTGGCGCGCTCTTTCGGCGTATCGGGAATGATCCAGCGAATCTGGTCGTGCGGCGGTGGAGGGTCGAGCAGATACACATCCACCCATTTGTACCACAAGACCAGATTCCATTCATCGTAACCCAGATCAATCCGTTTGCCCTTGATCGCGCCGCCGGTATCGCCGGCGATAGCCAGACCATAGCCGGGCACATAGAGTCGCGACCGTAGATTGATGACGCGTGGATCCACCGCAACGATTCCAAGCCCCGCGCGCATGCCGGTCGCGGTGATGCCGAATTCGGGATGTGTGCGTGCCTTGCCAGAGGTCGCCGCGGTGTAGGATGTGGCAAGCATCCGAATCTTGCGCCAGTACGTCACCACCGAGCCATCGGGCAGGGTCAACTCGCGCTTGATGATTTGCGTGCCATAGTTGATGATGTGCGGCGTGGGGGGCGTTTCGATCCATTCGCGCTCGATAGTGCGTTTGACCTCTTGCCCGTTTTCGTACACGACGCGCGTGGTGCGTTTTTTGAGTCCTTCGACGCCCACTTGCGCGACGCGACGCTGATCAATTTCAAGAGTCGGATCGGGTTGCCAGACGGTTTCGTACGGCAGATATTCCGCGTCGGTAAGCAATTCCTCGCGCACGCGCATCACGCGCACCTGAATATTGTCGCGCACGCGCTCGGTCGCCGGGGGAATGGTATAGTCCTTGTCCTTTAGTTCGATGCCTTCCTGCGTGAGGAGTTCAGCGATCGTTTCACCGCGCGTGCGCGTGTGAATGGTACGACCGTCCACCAAAAGCGTAGCCGCGTGCGAACGGCGGATGTACACGTGCCAGCCGGGCGCCAGCGGCGTGCCCAGATCGGGGGAAACGGTGTCGCCCAGATACAGCGTCAAGCCTGCCTGGCGCAGCGCTTCGCCGATGGTGGGCGCGGTGGTGTACAGCGTGGTGGCGGCGCCGTTGTCGTCAATCACCAGCGGAATCGCGCGCTGTACCTCGACCTGCAAGGTGTGACCGTTGTGCAAGTGGGTCAGCGCCAGCGAGGGTTCGACACTTGTACCATCCACCAGCACACGATCGTGGGGTTTGAGAATGACGCCGGCTTCGCGCAGCGCCTCGCCGAGCGTTTGGCTTTGGGTGCGATGCGCGATGGTCATCCCGTCCGCGTACACGCGGAGCGCGCGCGCGCGTTGAATCGTGATGGATGAATGGTGGAGACGTGTGGTGGGTGGGGGAAAGACAATATCGCGCGGTAAAAGGGTGATGGCGGCATCGTGTAGAATGCCGCGCACCTCGCGTTGATTGGTGAGGATGGTCAGAGTCTCGCGGTCAATCTCTAGCGTGACGGGGCGGAGGGTGCTGGCATACGCCCAGCCCATCACACCAAGCGCGAGGCAAGTGAACACAAGGAGCGCGGTGTGCACGTTGAACACGGCGCGCCGCCACGCATGTCGCGTCACCGCCTGGCTGTAGCGATAATCAAAGTAACTCGTTGGATCGGTCGTCACGCCTTTGCCCGATACAAAAGATGGTCGTGCACCCTTTTGTCGAGACGGACGCCCCGGCTTGAACGCCTCCGCCGGCTCCAGCCAGGTGACCCGACGGCGCCCGCAAGTGACGACGTACCGTTGCTGTCTTCCGACCCTGGCGGGGTTAGCCGGCTTGCGCCGCGTCGGACCCAACTTTCATCGCCACGTGAAGCGGACAGTCCCGAAACGTACGCGCCCCTCGAAAAGGGATTCGATCTCGCTAGAGCGGATTGCGAGTCAGACATCCGAAGATGCTTCAGGGCACCGCTAGCTCCCCATCTAGCACGACCATCTGTAGTGTATGCCAGGTTGGAAGAATTGTCAAAAAGCGGAGAGGGCGGGATTTGAACCCGCGAGGCTCATCGCCTACACGATCTCCAATCGTGCGCACTCGACCAGACTATGCGACCTCTCCTCGTCATCAATTAGTCAGGTAGTCAATTAGTCAGGTAGTCAGGTAGTCAAATAGTCGAATAGTCGTGTCGTCAAATCGTCGAAAGACTAGCCGATGGAAGGAGCGGAGAGGGAGGGATTTGAACCCTCGGTGGCCTTGCGACCACACGCGATTTCGAGTCGCGCGCACTAGACCGGACTATGCGACCTCTCCACGCGCTATTATAGCACAGGCTCGCCAAAGTGGCAAAAAAGTACGCCAAACTCTCTTGTTGTGATTGACAGGCTATCCGCCTCACGGTATAATCGCACGCAGTAACTGCTCAGCCCCGGGTTCGCTCGCTATCGGTTAGAAACCGACGACTAACGCAAGCCGATGACTGAGCCTGAATTTCGCCGTCGTTCCCCGGAACAACCCCTCATCCCCCT
>DAOTYB010000011.1:0-20745 GCA_034435315.1 Anaerolineae bacterium
CTGTCATTGCGAGCGATTTTTGCGAAGCAATCCCCACTGTTGCCTCCAGAAGACCGTAACGCGGGGATTGCTTCGTCGCAAAAAACGCTCCTCGCAATGACCCCTGAACGGTTACCATTTTGGTTTGCCCAGTACGGCTTGACCCCACTCATCCCCCTGCCCCCTGCTCTCCCCGCTTTGCGGGGAGAGCAGGGGGAGATGGGAGGAGGGGTGAGGGCGGGCGGCGCAGCCGCCCGCCCTCACCCCGATGCCCTTGTTTCCCCCTCCCCACGCCGCTCTGCGGCGTGGGGAGGGGGCTAGGGGGTGGGGCTATTTCGCGATGGGCAGGATGGCTGAGTAATTATCCTGCGGAAAAAACTTTTGCGTGATGTAACCGTTCAGCCCTATCTGTCATTGCGGATTTTTGCGAAGCAATTCCCACTGTTGCCTCCAGAAGACCGTAACGCGGGGATTGCTTCGTCGCAAAAAACGCTCCTCGCAATGACCCCTGAACGGTTACTGCATGATTACTTAGAACGCGCCCGAGCGTTTGAATTCTTGAATGGCTTTTTTGAGCGTTTCTTCTGTGGTGGGGTCAATTTCTTTTGCAGTCATAATGCGCGCGCCCACTTCGGGATAGGTGGCATCCATAAAGCGAATAAAGGCGGACTCGAACGCGCGAATCTTTTCGACCGGAATATCGTCCAGATAGCCATTTGTGCCGGCATACACCACCATTACCTGATGATCAAGCCGCATCGGTGAGTACTGCGGTTGCTTGAGCAACTCCGTTAAGCGAATACCGCGCTCCAACTGATCGCGCGTTGCCTTGTCCAGATCGGAACCGAATTGGGCGAATGCGGCAAGGTTGCGATACTGTGCCAGATCGAGTTTCATTTTGCCTGCGACCTGACGCATCGCTTTGGTTTGCGCTTTACCGCCGACGCGCGAGACGCTGATGCCGACGTTCAGCGCGGGACGAATGCCTTGATAGAACAAATCGCTTTCCAGATAGATTTGTCCATCGGTAATCGAAATGACATTCGTCGGGATGTAGGCAGAGACGTCGCCAGCTTGCGTTTCGATAATCGGTAATGCCGTAAGCGAACCGCCACCAAAATTCTTGTTCAGTTTTGCAGCGCGCTCGAGCAGACGCGAGTGCAGGTAGAAAATATCGCCGGGATACGCTTCGCGTCCTGGAGGACGGCGCAACAACAACGAGACCTGACGATACGCCCACGCGTGCTTGGACAGATCGTCGTACACGATGAGCGCGTCGCGCACCTCTTTGCCATCGAGCAGGATGCCGTTTTCCATCACCTCTTCGCCCATTGCGCAACCGGCGTACGGCGCCAGATACTGCAGCGCGGCGGGATCGGATGAACTGGCGCTGACGACGATGGTGTACTCCATCGCGCCATAGCGTTCGAGTGTGGCAACCACCTGAGCAATCGTCGAGAGTTTTTGTCCGATGGCGACGTAGATGCACACCATATTTTGCCCGCGCTGATTGATGATCGTGTCAATCGCCAGCGCGGTTTTGCCGGTCTGGCGGTCGCCGATGATGAGTTCGCGTTGTCCCCGCCCGATGGGAATCATCGTGTCAATCGCTTTGATGCCGGTCTGGACAGGCTGATTCACCGGTTCGCGCGTGATGACGTTGGGCGCGATGCGTTCAACGGGACGGAATTTCGTGGCTTCGATGGGTCCCTTGCCATCGAGCGGCTGACCCAGCGCGTTGACCACACGTCCAAGCAGCGGTTGTCCCACCGGCACCGAAGCGATACGCCCCGTACTTTTGACCAGATCGCCTTCGCGCAGGTCGGCGTAATCGCCCATAATGACCACGCCGATGGTGTCGCGCTCGAGATTCAAAGTCAAACCCATCACGCCGGTCTTGGGAAATTCGACGAGTTCACCCGCCATAACGTTCGCCAAACCACTCACGCGCGCGATGCCATCTCCCACTTCAACGATGTTGCCCACATCCACGGCTTGTACCGGCGCCTGGAAGGATTCGATTTGTTTGCGAATTTGTGCCGTGATTTCTTCTACCCGAACAGCCATCTAGCCTCCGAATCAATGAACCAATGAGCCAATGAGCCAAACCATTTGCTCATTTGTCATTCGTCATTCGTCATTTGTCATTCGTCCTTCGTCACTTTAACTTTTCTTTCATTTCCGCGAATTTACCGGCGATAGTGCCATCAATCACCTTGTCGCCGACGCGAATCAGGACGCCGCCGAGCAGGGCAGGATCAATGGTATAGTCGAAGACCAGATCGTCGCCGAATTGGGCGCGCAATTTGGTTTCGAGCGCGTGTTTCTCGGCATCGAGCAAAGGCACGGCGCTGGCGATTCTGGCGCGCGTGCCGAGTGTGATGCGTTGAGCGTACTGCTCGAACAGGGTAATGATCTGCGGCAAGAGATGGACGTGATTGTGGCTCGCCAGAAGCAACACCAGGTTTTGAACCTGCGGGGGCGTGTCGGCACTAAACAGCGTGCGCGCCAGTTCCTGCTTTCTGGAAAAATCCACGGTGGTGCTGTCCAACTGTTCGGTAAGGTCTGTGCGCGCGAGTGACGCGGCAATCGCTTTGAGTGGCGTAAGCCAGTGCGCGATGGCTTGATCGAAAAGAGCCTGGGCGTACGTCTGGGCCAGTCGTTCGTTTGCCACGCCATCCCCCTAGTTTTTGCTCAACGCATCCGTTTGGGCGAGAAAATCTGCCACCAGGCGACGGTGCGTTTGTTCGTCTATGGTTTGACTGAGCACTTTTTGCGCTGCCAGAAGTGAGAGGTGCACCACTTCTTGGCGCACTTCGGCGAGCATCTGTTTGCGCTCGTACTCGATTTGCTCTTTGGCTTGCTCGATCAGTTTGCGCGCTTCTTCGCGCGCCTGAGCGAGGATCGCCTCGCGTTCCTTCTCGGCGGCTTGCGCGGCGAGCGCGGCAGCGGCTTGTGCTTCGCGCCGTGCCTCGGCAAGACGTTGTTCGAACTCTTTTTGTTGTTCGGCGGCTTGCTTTTTCACGCTCTCGGCGTATTCCAGACTCTCCTGAATTTTTTGCTTGCGTTCGTTCAGCATTTTCAGGACAGGTTTGTAGGCAATCATCCACAACACGAACAGGAGCAAGCCAAAATTGACGATTTGGGTCAGCAGCCAGATAACATTGATGCCAAGTTTGTCCAAGGCAACCTCCAGCAGGCCAAGAGTGGCGCGTTAGAAAATCTTAAAGCCGATGAGGAGCGCAACCACGAGGGCAAAGATACCCAGCGCTTCGGTGAAGGCGATGCCGATGAACATGTTGATTTGAACTTGCCCTGCGGCTTCGGGATTGCGGCCAATGGCGTTGAGCGCCGAGTTGATGAGCAAACCCAGCCCAAGACCGGGACCCAGCGTGCCCAGACCAATCGCAAGCGCTGCGGCAATGAGTCGAGTGGCATTAACGTCCATTGTGAAATTCCTCCTTGAAATTGAAAATCAATCTTTGATTGCGAATCGCTAGTGATGTTCCTCCGCACCGTGCGCGGTTGTAGCAATCGTCATAAAGACCAGTGTGAGAATTGCAAAGACAAACGCCTGGATAAAGCCCACAAAAATTTCCAGCGCATAGAACGGCAATGGCAGGGCAAAGAAGAGGAACGCCATAATCAACAGCACGACTTCGCCCGCAAAAATGTTGCCGAACAACCGGAAGGTGAACGAGACAATCTTGGCGATCTCGCTGATAAATTCCAGAATGCCCATAAAAATATCGAGAAAGCCATACACGAGCAAACCGAATTTGGGTTTGCCTTTGAACAGAGTCTTGAAAAATTCGATGAATTTGCTCACAATGAAAAAGCGCGTGAACCAGTACTTGATGACGCCCAGCGTTTGCATCCCAAACACTTGCGCCATAATCACCGAGACGAGTGCCAGCGCGAGGGTCGTATTGATGTCTGTTGAGGGTGAACGGAAAAAGGGCGCCAGCACGGTCGCGTGTTCACCTTCGCTTGAGTGTTCACTCGCTTTTGGACCCAGGAATTCTTCCAGCGCGGGTGGCAGGTCAAACGTGACGATGCCTTCGGGCGCGGGATGTTTCTTGTCTGCGACAATGATGCCGATGGGTCCAAAGCCCGGCATCAGACCCAGCCAGTTGGAAAACAAAACGAAAATAAAGATGGTCAGGACGATGGGGAGGAATTTGCGGCTGCGCGTCCCGGCAACGCTGTGGCCCAGTTCATCCCACATTTCGATAAGCATTTCCATCACGTTTTGCAAACCGTGCGGTACCAGTTGCATCTTGCGCGTGGCAAAAAAGGCAAACAGGAAAATCAGGAGCATCACAATCCAGGTCGTAAAGAGGGTATTGGACACCGGGAAAGTGAAACTGCCGAATTCGAGTTCGAACAACACTTCGGGTTGTACAGCGACCGAGGCGGTCACGGCATCTGCGCCAAAGCGCGGTAATATCAATCCCGGGACCAAGAGGATTGCCAGAAGGACCAGTACAGGTAGCCGCCGTTTCACGATGTCTTCTCCTCCTTATGCGAGCGCATCAGTTGCTCATTGGCTTCTTTGACACTGCGATACACGGCAAGTGTACCCAGCCAGATGCCCATAATCATCAAGCAGAGTGTTCCACAGGGTGCTGTGCCGAGCAGACGATCGAGCGCGATGCCGAGTGCCAGCGAGCCAAGGGTCGCGCCTAGCGTCAGCGCACTTAAACGGAACAACAACCCCAATCGTGTCCACGTCTCGTGCATACGCGCTCCTGTAAGACTGCCAAATTATACACTGAAACTTGAAAAAATCAAATCATCCGCGAACGAGTTTCAAATAACGCGCCAGAATCGTATGCCCCACCCAACCGATGATGGTCTCGTTTTCGACAATAGGCAATTCGTCTGCCTCGGTGGTGCCCAGGCGCGCGAGTGCCGAAGCCACGGTTTGGTCGGGGGCAAGGGTCGGCTGGTGGGCAAGGGGTGTCATCACATCCCGTACGCGCCGCGCGCGCCATTCGTCCCGCCGCACGCGTTTCACATCCGCGTATGTGATGGTGCCCAGCGTGACGCGTTCATCGGAGACCGCAAAGGTCTGCTCGCGCCGTGGCAGGATGTACTGCTCGACAAATTCGCTCAGGGGAAGGTCGGGGGGAATGTGGTTGACCTCGCGCAACATTACCGCGCGCACGGGGACCTGGCGCAGCGTCTCCAGTAACACGGTTTGGTGATACGCGTCACCCGCGACGTTCCACAAAAACATTCCGACCAGAGCGTACCAAATACCCGCACTGTTGGAGGTGACGAAGAAGAGAAAGGTTCCTGCGGTGATGAGGAGCAGCGCGACCAGTTGCCCGGCGCGGGTGGCCCAGCGCGTCGCGCGCCGCAGATCGCGCGTAATGCCCCACAGGGTCGCGCGCAAGATGCGTCCCCCATCGAGAGGAAAACCGGGCGCCAGATTGAAAAGAGCGAGCGCGCCATTCGCCTGAGTGAGAATATTGGTCAGCAAGATCGGCGCGGTGAGCCATTCGCCCAACCAGCCCGTGCTGTCGAGAATCGTCAGCCAGAGCCACACGGCTCCAAACACCGCTGCCAGCGCGATGCTCATCAACGGTCCCATCACCGCAATCAAAAACTCGGAAGAAGGTCGGTCGGGTTCTTCGGCGATCTGCGCCACACCGCCAAAGATAAAGAGCGTGACGCGTTTGACGCCAATGCCGCGCTGTAGAGCCATCCAGGCGTGGGCAAATTCGTGTGCCAGAACCGAGGCGAACAGGAGAAGACTTGCAAGGATGCCGAGGGTAATCGAGGTCACATCTGCGCGCGGGTGGAGGGCGCGCGGCTGCAATTCGCGCGGAAACTCGATAAAGCCCAGCGTGTAGATTAACAGTGCCGCAATGATAAACCAGCCAACATCGAGATACAGGTCAATTCCAATTACGCGTCCAACGCGCCATGCACTTTTCATTCGTCGTCTTTTACCGTGATGGTCTCCGGGATCCAGACTGCGGTTTCGGCGCGATGCAGTCGGAACAAGAGTACGGCGGTGATCATTCCCAAGCCGCTCGTGAGGAACAAGATGCCATCGAGCGCTGCCCAATCCGCAAAAGGACCGCCCAGCAGTGTGCCCAGAAATTGTCCCGCGCCCAAGAAGATGGTGTACAGTCCCATAATCGCACCGCGATCGTTCACGCGCACTTCGGTCACATCCGCCAGATAGGTCAACGTCGCCGGCATGATGCCACTGACCACGGTGAGCATTGCCAGCGCGAGTACCACCAGACCGGGAACGAGTGGATCGTCGAGCGCGGGACGGCGATTCAGCGCGAACAACACGGTGCACAGACTCAGTATGCCCCCGCTGGCGATCAGCATCACGGTCGTCCGGCGCATCTTGCCGAGGACCCAACTCCAGCCGATAATGCCAAGCACAAAGAGCACTGCGAATCCCAGCGCGGCAAGTGCCATCTGAGTACCGGCGTTGTTTTGTTCACTGAGAATGCCGTACAAAAGTTGATGTGGGAAACGTTCGCGTGGCGCGAGCAGTTGTCCAACAATCTGATTGAGCCAGATACCCAGGAGGATGTTGATGGTCAACCACGCCGGCGCAAAACGCAAGACCTCGGGTGCCAGTAACGCTTCCCGATAATAGTTGAACGCGCGCCGTAGCGCGCGCACGCCGTGCACCATGGCATGCGTACGTCTTTTGCGCAGAGTCTCGCGGATACCCAGCACGAAGACGAGTAAACTCAGCAGATAGATGGCGTGGTTGAGGGTGAACGCTTGCGCGTGAAACAGGTCCCATAAACGTCCGCCAATCAAGATGCCGATGATGGTACCGCCAATCGTCACGAGTTGGAACAAGCCCATCACGCGTCCGCGCAACGATTCGTCCTGCGCTGTTTCGGCGGACAGTAACCCCAGCGTGGCAGGCAGTCCGCACGCAGTCGAAGTCCAGCGAGCCAGCGAACGAAAACGAGCGCGCCAAAGTGAGTTGTCAGCGCGGCAATCTGAGCGCTGAGGCCACCCAACAGCGCGCCCAGGCCCATAAACCACTTGCGTCCGTAGCGATCACTCCAGGCGCCAAAGACAGGCGAAAAAATCAGTTCGGGCAGAAAAAAGATGGCGAGCGCCACGCCACGCATCGTTGCTGAAAGCGGATACACACTCCGATCAATGTAGCCAAAGTACAGTTGGATCATACTCCCCATCGCGGCGGAGGCAATGCGCAAGATCAGCGTGCCCACTAGCGCCGCCACGATGGAACGATGTTTCAAGATGTGAAAGATCACGTGCCCTATAACTCACCGCTGAAGATAAGGTAGCAGAAAATCCCACGAAGCAAAACCAGCATACGCAATCACGATGAACTTGAGGGCTTTACCTGACCAGCAAGCCAGCAGGAAACGCCATAACGGAAACTTGAGCATACCTGCGGCAATCCCCGCCATATCGAACATCGGATTGGGAATGACCGAAAGAACAAAGACGGTCAAGGTGCCGTTGCGTTGCATCCATTTTTCCAATTTGCTATACATCGCGCGGTCTTCGATGACGCCACGCCCGCCATAACCCGCCAGATAGCCCACCAATTCACCGAGCGCAGAACCGATTCCGCCTACGATACCCACAAGAATCGGATTGAGAAATCCCCCGGCGATAAAGATACCCACCAGACCCGGAAACGGTACAATCACGGTGGCATCCGATAAGAGGGGAATGACAAAGACGCCGAGGTACCCGTACGGCTTGAGCGATTCCCAATCAAAGTTTTGCCAATCTATCGGTAACTGACTCAGTCCAACCGTAATACCGATTGCCAGTGTCAATGCCAAAAGTTGAATGAGACGACGTCCACGTTTGGACGCGTGCGAGGACGAACGCGCTAGGTGAGAGATGGACTCTGATGTTGGCATGGAGGCAACCTGTTCAAAAGTGCTAACCCATTTTCTCGCTTAGCGTATCCCCGTCAAGCGCAGAGGAAGACGTAAGAACGCGCGCAGCGCGCCAGAACCACCCTTTGCTGCGAGCGCGCGATCGTAGGTGCTGAGCGCTTCCAACCAGCGCCCTTGTTGCAGTTGCATTTGACTCAATGCGCGCCACGTATCGGCTTCGAGACCTTTGTCACCCGCCTGACGGAACAGTTCCGCCGCGCGCTGATAGTTCTTCTCCGCGGTATCGCGATCGCCCTGGCGTTCGTGTACGCGCGCCAGATTGCCCAGGGCTTTGGCTTGCCCGGTCACATCACCGAGTTGCTCGAACATTGTCAACGCTTCTTGCAACACGCGCAACGCCTCGTCGCGTCGTCCCACAAGGTAATACACCACGCCAAGATCGTTCGTGGCGTGTGCTGCGTTCACCGTATCCTGTTGCGCCAGATAGCCCGCGCGCGCGTGTTCGAACGCTTGCACCGCCTCTTGCAACTGTCCTTCTTCGTACAACTTTTTCGCTTGCGCGTATTGTTCCCCGGGATTCATACTACCTCCTTCGAAAATCCATTTGTCCACGAAGGTCACGAAGGAACACGAAGAAAAAACCTTCGTGCATCTTCGTGTCCTTGGTGGATATTTTCATCTTTCGTGGCGGGCGCGTGCTTTCGATTGCCGATTTTCGATTGCCGATTGCAGATTGCCCATCGTGAACAATCACAAATCGCAAATCGCAAATCGAAAATCATTTTTCATCCGTCGTGGCGGGCGCACGCGCCCATGAACAACTCCTTATGAAAAAATGACCGCGTTTATCGCACCACCAGCATAATTTCTCCCAGCGCTTTCAATTGTTCGGCGGGCAGGTCGCGCAGTTTCATGGCGATGCGCAGGTAGGGCAAGTTGCTGGGATTGAGGGCAAAGGCGCGCACTTCTTTCGGCATGCGTGCCAGATGCTCAAGGTCGAGCACGTCGCTGGCGAGCGCGTCCTCGCGTTCGACAAAGTAGTAGAGATTGACGTTGAGGTATCGCGCCAGCGCATCGAGTTCGCTCAAAGGAATATCGGTGGCGCCGCGTTCGTAGCGTCGGATGGTGGCGACCGTATGCCCGGTGGCCTGTGCACACTCTTCCTGGCTTTTGCCAGCGGCAAGACGCGCTTGTTTCAATTTAGCACCAATCAGCGCGCGGCGTGCTTTGCGCTCGGTGGTCGAGGGTGGTTCTGGTGATGGTTCTTCGAGTGTGATCTCGCCGCTCAGGAAAAAAGAGAGCGGCGTTTGCAAATACAGTGCAATCAATTCGAGTTCGGGCAGCGAGAGCTCGCGCTGGCCACTCTCGTACGCGCGCACGCGCGCGGGCGTGACCCCCAGGCGTTTCGCCAGTTGGGCTACGGTACGCCGCGCGCGTTCGCGCGCCGCGCGAATCAGTACACCGATAATCTTGCGTTGCAGAACAGCCGTTTGTGTTTCCATCGCGACCTCGCTAGAGTGGTGGCATCATGACAAACCATCGGGCAACGCGGGAAATTATTTCCCCCCTCTGCACCAGCCGAGTGATGGTGTTCATTCGGGACGATTATAACATTGTTGTTGGTCGAGTGTCAAAAAGTTGATTGCCAGAACTTATTTGACATCCACCTCGTTACTGCGTATAATTTAATCGGTTACGTAACCGATTAACTCGGTCGAATTCAGCACAAGGGAATCTACCCATGCCCACCATTCGCGATGTTGCGAAACTTGCGGGGGTCAGCACTGCCACCGTTTCCCACGTCCTCAACAATTCGCGTACCGTCCGCCCCGAAACGCGTCGCCAGGTCCTCGACGCAATCCAGCGTTTGAACTATCGCCCCAGCGCGATTGCGCGTTCCCTCACGCTCAACACCACCCGCTCGATTGGGGTACTGGTCGCCGACATCACCAATCCATTTTTTGCCGCCATCGTGCGCGGACTCGAAAGTCGTCTGGAGACGCACGGTTATCACCTCATCGTTTGCAATACCGATGAACAACCCGAACGCGAAGCGCGCTATCTCGATTTGCTCCTCGCGCGCCGTGCCGACGGAATGATCATCGCGCCGACCGGTGCAGAGCAACCTCTTTTACGCGATTTCGTCGCGCACAACATTCCTCTCGTCTTCATTGATCGCAAGCCTCCCGATCTGTTGGGTCCCGTGATCGCGGTGGACAATGTCGCAGCAGGTTACACGGCGACCGATTATCTTTTGCGTCTGGGACATCGCCACATCGCGATTCTGGTTCGCAGTCCCATGCTTTCGACTGTGGCGGGGCGACTGGAAGGTTATCGGCAAGCGTTTCGCGAACATCCGGTGCCGGTGAACGAAGCGTTGATTTGTGTCAGCGATTACGCCGTCGAAGCCGCGCACGAAACCGCGCGCCGTGTGTTGACGATGCATCCCCAACTCACCGCGATTATCGCGACCAATGTGACCCTCACTCTCGGCGTGCTCGAAGCATTGCAGGAACAGCATTTGCGCTATCCCGACGACATTTCGCTGGTGGTGTTTGACGATAGCCCGTGGCATGCGCTCATCACGCCCGCGTTGACGGCCATTCGTCAGCCGATTGCCGAATTGTGCGACGCGGCAGTGAACACGCTGCGCACCGCGCTCGAACGAAAATCCGCGCGCGCCGAGACGCAACCCCTGCCCGATGTGTTCCTGCAAGCGCAGCTGATTGCGCGCGCCAGTTGCCGAAAGATTTGAGTGCTTACGCAATACGCAATACGCAATACCCAATACGCATCACATTTCATGCAAAGTCACAAACCTATGAAAATCTCCGCTTTTCCCAAATGCTATCTCGATGACATTTGCGTTCACAAAACGATGAGCGTCTTTGATTGGATCGAAAAATCCAAATCACTGGGCGCTGAAGGTCTGGAAATGTACTCGGGCTTTTTCGAGTCGCTGGACGATGCATACATTGACCGCGTCGGCGAGGCGATTCGGCGCGCCGGTTACGCAATGCCGATGCTGTGCTACTCGCCCAACTTTACCAACCCCGACCCCGACGCGCGCCAGCGCGAAATCGAAAAGCAAGCCGAGATGATTCGCATCACGTGGCGACTGGGTGGGCGCGGCGCGGCGTGCCGCGTGCTCAGCGGACAGGCATACCCCGAAGTGAGCATCGCGCAGGGCATCGAGTGGGTCGTCGAGTGCATTCGCGCTGTGTTGCCAGTCGCGCGCGAGTACGGCATCGTGCTGGCGATGGAAAATCACTTCAAGGACGGCTATTGGCAGTATCGCGAGTTCGCACAGAAAAAAGAGGTGTTTCTGCAAATCGTCAACGCGATTGACGACACGGAATACTTTGGCGTGCAGTACGATCCATCGAACGCGCTCGTCGCCGGCGACGATCCCATCGAACTTTTGGAGGCGGTCAAGCATCGCGTCAAGACGATGCACGCGAGCGATCGCTACCTTGCCCCCGGCTATCGTCTCGAAGATATGCGCCAGGCGGATGGCACGCTCGGTTATCCGCAGGGTCTCCAGCACGGCGTTATCGGCAAAGGGTTGAACGATTACGATAAAATTTTCCAGATGCTCAAGCAGGTGAACTATCAGGGCTGGGTGAGTATCGAAGATGGAATGAACGGAATGGACGAAATGCGCGAGTCTATCGAGTTTCTCAAACGGATGCGCGCGAAATATTTTGACCGGTGACGAATGACCAATGACGAATGACGAACGACCTATGACCTATGACGAATGACCAATGGCCAATGTCTTTCGTCCTTCGTCGTTCGTCCTTCGTCCTTCGTCTTTCGTCGTTCGTCACAAGGGAGGATAATGCAAGCCGTTGTGAAATACGCGCGTCAGGAGGGCGCGGTGGAACTACGGGAAATTCCCGAACCTTCTATCACCCCCGATCAGGTTTTGATTCAAGTCAAAGCGGTGGGCGTGTGTGGTAGCGATATTCATATGTGGCGTGAGAATCAATCGTGGCCCATCAAACTACCGCTAGTGCTGGGGCACGAGTTTTGTGGCGTCGTCGCGCAGGTGGGCGCGCGCGTGAATGGATTTCGCGTGGGCGAGCGCGTGGCGTGTGAAACCGCAGCGGAAATTTGCGGCGAGTGCGTGTACTGTCGCAGTGGCAACTATAACCTGTGCCCCAAACGTCGCGGCTTTGGCGCGCTGCTGGACGGCGCGATGACGCAGTACGTCGCGGTGCGTCCACACATTTTGCATCGCCTCCCCGCGAACGTCTCGTTCGAGTATGCCGCGCTCATCGAGCCGATTTGTGTTGCCTACAACGCGCTCGTCGAGAAAACGCTCATCAAGCCGGGCGATATTGTCGTCATTCAAGGCGTCGGCGCCATCGGAATGATGGCGTTGCAAATGGCGAAACTGCGCGGCGCCAGCATCATCGTCGCGCTCGGCACGGACCTCGACGCGCGGCGTTTGGAAATTGCCCGGCAACTCGGTGCAACGCACACACTCAACGTCCAGCGCGAGGACGCGTGCGCGCTCGTTCAATCGCTCGGCGATGGTTTTGGCGCGGATGTCGTTGTGGATTGTACCGGCGTCAGCGCGGCGTTCAAACAATCTATGGCACTCGTGCGTCCGAATGGCACGATCACCAAAATCGGCTGGGGACCACAACCATTCGACGCGAGTCTCGATCCGATCGTTGCCAAAGCCGTGACGGTGCAAGGCACGTTCAGTCACACCTACGCCACGTGGGAGCGCGTGCTGCGGCTCATCGCGAATGAGCAAATCCATCTCGCGCCAATCATCGGCGGCGTGTATCCGCTTGCCGAATGGCGCGAGGCGTTCGCGCGAATGGAAGACGGCACCAACGTCAAATCGGTGATTGCCATCTGACGGATGACGAATGACGAATGACCAATGACGAATGACCTTCGTTCGTCCTTCGTCCTTTGTCGTTCGTCTTTCGTCCTTCGTCGTTCGTCTTTGGAGTTACAATGCAACCTCTCGTTCAAATTTCGCTCGACCTGACCACGATGGATGAGGCGCTGAGTGTCGCGCGCGCGGCGATGCGCGCGGGCGCGGATTGGCTGGAAGTTGGCACGCCACTCATCCTCGCCGAGGGCTTGCACGGCGTGCGCGCGCTACGCAAAGAATTTCCTGATGTGCCTATCGTCGCGGATTTGAAGACGATGGATGGCGCGGGACTGGAAGCCGAAATGATGTTCCGCGCTGGCGCGAATATGACGGTGGTGATGGGACAGGCGCACGATGCAAGCATCATCGAGCAAGTCAAGATGGCGGCGCGCTATGGCGGCAAAGTGATGTGCGATGTGATGCTCTGCCCGGACAAGCCGGCGCGCGCGCGTCAAGCCGAAGAGATGGGCGTGGATTACATCATCGTTCACACCGGCTATGACGAACGGAATATGATCAAAGGATTGTCGCCGCTGGACGATTTGGTGCCGGTGCTGAACGCGGTGACGATTCCGGTGCAAGCCGTAGGCGGTCTCACCGTCGAGCAAGCCATCGAGACGATTGAACTGGGCGCGCAGATTGTGGTCTTTGGCGCGCCCCTCGTCATCAGTGGCACCGAGTTCAAACCCGCCGATCCGAATCTCGAAAATATTTTGCGCGATCTGGTGCGGCGCGTCAAAAGCACTCAGATCGGTATCAAGCGTAGATGACGAACGACGAACGACGAATGACGAATGACCAATGACGAATGACGAATGACCAATGACGAAGGACGAAGGACGAATGACCAATGACGAAGGACGAAGGACGAATGACCTTCGTCGTTCGTCCTTCGTCATTCGTCTCCAGAGGGAACAATGCAAGCACTCGTCTATGAAGGCGCGTGGCAAATGCCGTTGCGCGATGTTCCAATGCCTGAACCTGATGCGGATGAAATCCTCGTGCGCGTGCAAGCCGTCGGTGTGTGCGGCTCTGATGTGCATGGCTACAAAGGCACGACTGGTCGCCGCAAGCCGCCAATCATTATGGGCCACGAATTTGCCGGCACCGTCGCCGCGCTCGGCGCGAACGTACGCGAGTATCGCGTGGGCGATCGCGTCGTTGTCGCGCCGCTGTTGACGTGCGGCACGTGCGACAACTGCCGCGCCGGCTTTCCGAATCAGTGTCAGAACCGCAGCGGGTTGGGCGTGAACCTCAACGGCGCGTACGCCGAGTACGTCAAGGTCGCGCAAAAGATGGTGTTTCCGCTTCCCGCCGAAATGTCGTGGGAACAGGGCGCGCTCGTCGAACCGCTCGCGGTGGCGATGCACGCGGTCAATCTCACACCGCTGCAATTGCTCGACACCGTCGTCATTCTCGGCGCGGGGACAATTGGCTTGCTGACGATTCTTGCGGCGCGGATGAAAGGCGCGGGCAAAATCATCGTCAGCGATTTGAGCGCGCATCGTCTGGAATGGGCGCGCCAACTGGGCGCGGATGTGGTCATCAATCCCGCGAACGAAGATGCGATCGAGATGGTCAAGGCGCACACGCGCGGCAAAGGCGCGCCTGCAGTGATCGAAGCGGTGGGTATCACCGCGACGGCAAAGCAGTCGCTGATGATGGCGCGCAATGGCGGCACCGTCGTCTGGATTGGCAACAGCGAGCCAGAGGTGACGATCAACATGCAGCAGATCGTCACGCGCGAATTGACGGTGCGCGGCGCGTACGGCTTTAACGACGAGTTTGCTCTGTCCATCGAAGCGATTCGTTCCCAGCGCGTTGACCCGACGATCCTCATCGAAAAACGCGCGCGCTTGACGGAAGGCACACAACTGATTGACGATCTCGCGCGCGGCAAGGCCGAATGGATCAAAGTGATGCTGACGCCATAAGTGATTGACACGGCAAGATGTTTTGCATACACTTGACGTGTCGAAAAGGAGAAGGAGGTGATTGTCATCGCGCGTACAAAGATGTCGTTCGGTTCTAAGATGAGTCAAAAATTCAAGGAGGAGTTCAAATGAAAACTCGTACGCTGATCGTTACACTGATCGTTTTGCTGGCGTTTGTGGTGGTGGCATGCGCGCCCGCGCCTACGCCTGTTCCGCCGACCAAGGCGCCCGCCGCGCCCGCGCAACCGTTCAAGGGAACGACGCTGCGCGTCGTCGGCGCGAATCATCCGTGGGCAGAAGCCATCAAGCCCTTGCTCGCCGATTTCGAAGCCAAGACCGGCATCAAAGTCAATCTCGAATTGTACGGCGAGGATCAACTCAACCAAAAATTGACCACTGAATTCACCGCTGGCAATTCCGACATTGACGCGTTTATGCAACGTCCCTTGCAAGAAGCCAAGGTGATGGCGCAGAACAAATGGTACGTTGACCTCAACAAGTACGTCAAAACCGATCCTGCCTATGCCTTTGACGACTTTATGTCGGGCGCAGTCGGCACCGAAATGGTCGGCAATGTGTTGACCGGCATTCCCATCGTCACCGAGCAACAAGTGTTGTACTATCGCAAAGACCTGTTCGAGAAAGCCGGTCTCAAAGTGCCCAAGACGCTCGACGAGTTGAAAGCCGCGGCGGAGAAATTGACCGATAAGAAGAACGAAATCTACGGCTTTGTCGCGCGCGGTCAACGTAGCCCTGCTGTCACCCAGTTCTCGTCGTTCCTCTACTCGTTCGGCGGCGATTGGTTCGATCTGAACACGCGCAAGGCAACGCTCGACACCCCCGAAGCGATTGCCGCGTTCAAGTTCTACGGCGATTTGCTCCGCAACTATGGACCGCCCGGCACAACGAACATGTCGTGGCCCCAAGCCGTCGCAGTCTTTGCGCAAGGCAAAGCAGCGATGTACACCGATGCCAGTTCCATCTATCCCAACCTGCTTGATCCAGCCAAATCTACCGTGGCGGACAAGACCGGCGTCGCTGTCTTTCCGGCGGGACCCAAGGGGCAAATTATGTACAACGTGACCTCGTGGGGTCTCTCGATTGCTGCGCAATCGAAAAAGCAGGAGGCCGCGTGGGAATTCGTCAAGTGGGCAACGAGCAAGGAGATTGTGCTCAAGACACAAGGCGATGGCGCAGTGCCCGGCGCGCGCACGTCGGTCTGGAACGATCCCAAGGGCAAGGCAAAATTCCCTGCCGACTGGGTCGAAGCGACCTCGGCGTCTGCCAAGGGACGCGGCTATGATCGCCCGCTCGTCGTCCAGGTGACGAACGCCCGCGACATCATCGGTACGGTCATCGTGACAGCCATCGAAGGTGGTAACGTCGAAGAAGCCGCCAGGAAAGCCAACGCCGAATTCCAGAAACTGCTCGACGCGGAAAAATAAAGTATGAGGTCAGAAGTATGAAGGATGAATGTTGTTTTTCATCCTTCATACTTCTCCTTCATCCTTGAAGAGGGAACGCACCAATGCACACCTTCCTCGACCGCTACGCCCGCTGGATTTTTCCCCTGCCCGCGCTCATTTTCATTGTCGCGATGATGATTTTTCCACTGGGCTATACGCTGTGGAACAGCCTCACGGGGTGGAGCTTGAGCGCTGGTCGGCCCCCCACGTTTATCGGGCTGGACAATTACGTGCGTCTGTTTCAGGATGAACGCTTTCAGGGCGCGGTCGTGCGAACGTTTTATTTTACTGCGCTAGCAGTCTTTGTCGAAATGGTTTTGGGAGTTGCCATCGCGCTCTTTTTGCATCGCGATTTTCGTGGCAAGCGCGTCATCACTTCGATTTTGCTCTTGCCGATGATGGCAACGCCCGTCGCTATTGCAATGGTGTGGCTGTTGATGTACGAACCGACGGCGGGCATCATCAACTTTGTGCTCAAACAAGTCGGTTTGCCTAGAGGGATGTGGATCGGCGCGAACGACACCGTCATTCCTTCCCTCGTCCTCGTGGACGTGTGGCAGTGGACGCCGATGATTGTGTTGATTTGTCTGGCAGGGCTGACCGCGTTGCCGCGCGATCCATTCGAATCGGCGATTGTGGACGGTGCCTCGTACTGGCAAATCACACGCCACATCACCTTGCCTCTGTTGATGCCGACGATCACTGTTGCCATGTTGTTGCGATCGATTGACGCGCTCAAAACATTTGACATCATTTATACAATGACGCTGGGTGGTCCGGGCTTTTCTTCGGAGACACTCAACATCCTCACGTATCAGTACGCGTTCTACTATTTGCATTTCGGCTACGCGTCGTCGCTTCTCGTGGTTTTCTTCGCGCTCGTGCTGGGAGTGAGTTTGCTGACCACGTACCTGCGCCGCACGGTGGAGGTGTAACATGCCGACGCCGCGTAAACGTCTCGACCCTATCAAAGTCATTTTGGAGATGCTCTACTTTGCGGTGCTGGCGGTCATCTTACTTGCCTTTCTCGCGCCGCTCTTGTGGATGTTGTTGAACGCGTTCAAGACGCCGCTCCAGATCATCAAACTGCCTCCCGATTTGATTTTCACGCCGACGCTCGATAATTTCATCAACGTCTTTCGCTATCAAAATTTCGCGCAGTACATTTGGAACAGCGTTCTCATCGCGGCAGGTTCGACTGGCCTGGGGCTGCTGATTGGTTTGCCCGCCGCGCATTCGATTGCGCGTTACAAACAACGCCTGTTCGGTGTCATCATTCTCGTCGCGCGCATCGTGCCGGGCATTACGTTTCTCATTCCCCTCTACATCATCTATCGCCAACTCGGCTTGATTGACACGTACCTCTCGCTGATTTTGTCGCACGCGCTCGTGACATTACCGTTCATCGTTTGGGTGATGGTACCATTCTTTGAAGCGATTCCACACGAACTCGAAGAAGCCGCGCGCGTGGATGGCGCGTCCATTTTGCAAACGTTCGTTCAAATCGTCCTGCCGATTAGTGGTCCTGGCATCGTGACCAGTTCGATTCTCGCGTTTGTTTTCTCGTGGAACAATTTTATGTTCTCGATTGTGCTGGCGACGAACAAAACCAAAACAGTTCCCGTTGCGATTTACAATTTCATCTCGTACGCGCAAATTGACTGGGGCGGCTTGATGGCAGCGGCAGTCCTCATCACGTTGCCGGTGTTGATTCTCGCGCTCATCACGCAACGCTACATCGTCGCCGGGTTGACGGCAGGCGCGGTGAAGGGATGATGGAGGACGAATGACGAACGACGAAGGACATTCGTCATTCGTCCTTCGTCATTCGTCATTGGTCGCATAGAACGATGGGAACACCAACACTCTACGGTGGCATCGAAGCGGGCGGCACCAAGTTCGTCTGCGCGGTCGGTACATCGCCGGACGATTTGCACGAAGCGCGTTTTCCTACCACCACACCCGACGAAACGCTCGCGCGCGCGGTGGCATTTTTTCGCGCGCAACCGCGCGTCGCGGCAATCGGCATCGCGTCGTTTGGTCCGGTGGACTTGCATCTCGATTCGCCGACGTACGGCTACATCACGACAACGCCCAAACCCGGCTGGCGCAACACGGACGTAGCCGGCACGATTCAACGCGCGCTCGATGTACCTGTGAAATTCGAAACGGACGTGAACGCCGCTGCGCTCGGCGAAGCGCGCTGGGGCGCCGCGCGCGGACTCGATACGTTCATCTACCTGACGATTGGCACCGGCATCGGTGGCGGCGGTTTGGTGTCCGGCAAATTGATGCACGGCCTGGTGCATCCAGAGATGGGACACATTCGCCTGCCCCACGATTTGGCGCGCGATCCGTTTCCCGGTATCTGTCCCTTTCACGGTGATTGTCTCGAAGGACTGGCGTCCGGTCCCGCCATCGAAAAGCGGTGGGGTGCGCGCGCTGAAACGCTGCCGCCCGATCATCCGGCGTGGGATTTGCAAGCGCACTATCTCGCGCTCGCGCTGATGAACTATACGTGCACCCTGTCGCCACAACGCATTATTTTGGGTGGTGGTGTGATGGAGCAGGTGCATCTTTTTCCGCGCCTTCGGCGCAAGGTGTTGGAACTACTCAACGGCTATGTTCAAACGCCCGCGCTCATCGAAAATATTGATACGTACATCGTACCGCCGGCGCTGGGCAAGCGCGCGGGCATTCTGGGCGCGCTCGCGCTGGTGATGTGATGCAGGACGAAGGACGGAGGACGAACGACAAATGACGAAGGACGAAAGACGGAGGACGAACGACGAAAAACTTTTGTCCTTCGTCATCTGTCATTCGTCTCTCACAGGAGGATAAATGAGTCTAAAAGTTGGAGATCGTGCACCGGACTTTGTACTCCCCAGTCATCTGGGCGCGCAGGTTCGGTTGAGTGACTATCGCGACAAGTGCAATGTGGTCATCGCGTTCTTTCCGCTGGCGTGGACGCCGGTCTGAACGAATCAGATTCCGTCGTACCAATCGGCGCTCGATCGGTTCGAACGGATGAATACCCAGGTTCTGGGTATCAGCGTGGATAGCGTGCCCTGTCTCAAAGCATGGGCAGAAAGTCTAGGTGGTATCACGTACCCCTTGCTCAGCGATTTTTATCCGCATGGTCACGTGGCGCAGATGTTCGGTGTGCTACGCGCCGAAGGATATTCCGAACGCGCGATTTTCATCGTGGACCGGCAAGGTGTGATTCAGTACGTGGATGTGCATAAGATTGACGAACAACCGAACAACGAGGACGTTTTCCGCGTGCTGGAAAAGTTAGAGCCGCGCGCTGCGGCAGTATCGGCGCGCGAGTTCGCAGCGGCGGCAGCACCACCACCGACCGCTGATGTGGTGTTGTATTGCACGTCGTGGTGTCCGGCGTGTCGCCGCGCGCGCGAGTTTCTCAAACGGCACGGTATCGCCTATGTCGAAATAGATATTGGCAAAGATCGCGCCGCTGCCGCGCGCGTGCGCAAGTGGGCGAATGGCAATGAGACGACACCGACCTTTGACATCAAAGGCACTATCATCGTGGATTTCGATCAAGCCAGACTGGAACAAGTGCTGGGGCTAAAGTAGATAGTGTGTGGCAACAGGCAGAGCAAACGCTCTGCCTGTTTGTTTTGACGCGCCGAGGAGGCAAGTGTATAATGAAAAAAGCACGATGCTATGCCACGCTACAGGAGAATGAATGAAGCCGAATCGTTTTCAGGTGCAACGTGAACGTCTTGCCGCAGAGGGTCCCCACAAATGGCTGGCAACCCTCGCGCCCAAAGTCGAACGCCTGCGCCAGCAACTCGCCCAGCGCGATGTGCGCGCGGTCGCGCTGGCAAGCGGCGCGCAGTTGGACGACACGCACACACTGCGCGTGCGCTTGTGGGACAAGGACTATACCCTCACCTTTCCCGAGTGTGTTGTGCGTAATGCGGATGGCACACCCGCGCGCACGGACCGGCAAGCGCTGGTGTTGATGTATCTGCAAACAGCAGACGGCGCGCCCGTGGCGCATCATTGGTTGCGCTATCGTGCATTGCCCGGCGGCTTGTTCTATGCCTATGCCTTTCATGGCTATGCCGAGCGGCGTTTGGCGCAGGCATTTCACAATTGCCCCGAGGCGTTTCGTGA
The DNA here is from genome assembly GCA_034435315.1 of Anaerolineae bacterium. Classification (GTDB taxonomy): domain Bacteria; phylum Chloroflexota; class Anaerolineae; order UBA4142; family UBA4142; genus VGOB01. The sequence continues at coordinate 20,294 of DAOTYB010000011.1, forward strand.
AGCCGCCCTCCGCTGTGGGGGCGTGCCCTTGACGTTTGGCGCGGCGTACGCGTTCGAGTTTGTGGCACTACCCCGCATCCACCTGGCGGCAGTGCTGTGGTCGGGTGATGAGGACCTTGCCTCGAACGCGCTCATCTTGTTCGATGCGGCGGTCAGTCACTATTTACCGGCGGATGTAGCAGGAGCACTCGGCAGTCAACTGGTCTCGCGTTTGATGGGCGTGCCGGACGACGTTGGGCAAACGCTCACCGCGCTCGCGGTGCAACCACCCACACCCCCCTCCAGCGTGCCAACGCGTCCAGTCGGCTGACCTCTAACTTGCAATAGCGCGTTTTTTGGTAACTACTCAGCCCGTCTCAGCAGGTTGAGCTGATGAGCGCGTGGCGGGGATAAAGGGAGTCCCCATTAAAGCCGCCTGCAATGCAACAATCACCTGCTGTCCATTCTTGCGC
>DAOTYB010000012.1:0-10044 GCA_034435315.1 Anaerolineae bacterium
TCCAAAGGCTTCCATTTTCTAAATCTTAGCTTGATGCGTAGGGGGGCAGGGGGATGAGAGGGGGCATTCCCGTAGAGGCGAAAGATTTTTCACTCGTACAAAGACGGCGAAACAACGAGTACCGTAACCTTCCGATCCGATGGCGGAAAAGACTTTTGCACACCTACTCAGTGAAACCCAGAGGGCTTATGTCGTCTCCGAGAATTGCACTTGTGGTCAGTTGGCTCAACCAGTACGGCGGTGCCGAGCGCGTCCTCGACGTAGTGCACGCGATGTTTCCCGACGCGCCGGTATTCACTTCGCTGTACTGGGCAGCGGCGATGCCGGCGGCTTATCGCACCTGGGATATTCGTGCCTCGTTCCTCAATCATTTGCCTGTGGCAAGTTCGCGTATGCTCTTGCCGCTGTATCCTGCCGCGTTCGAATCGCTAGACTTGCGCGGCTATGACCTGCTCCTGAGTATCACGAGTGCCTTTGCGCACGGTGTCCGTGTCCCGCCGGGAGCGCGCCACATTTGCTACTGTTTGACGCCAGCGCGCTTTTTATGGAACTATGCTGATTACGTCGAACGGGAGCACATCGGGCGCCTGGTGCGCTGGGTGCTCCCCTTGTTCATCGCTCCTTTGCGCGCGTGGGACCGTCGCGCCGCCGCACGGGTCACCGAGTTTGTTGCCATCTCCCAGGTGGTGCGCGAACGCATCGCCAACTATTACCAGCGTGACGCGACGATTATCCATCCACCTGTGGATACCGCGCGCTTGACTGTTTCGACCACGCGCGACGATTATTTTCTGATTCTTTCGAGACTGGTGCCGTACAAACGGATTGATCTGGCAGTCCAGGCGTTCAACCGACTCGGTGTACCGCTGGTGATTGCCGGCGATGGGCGCGATCGCGCGCGTTTGCAAGCAATGGCAAAATCGAACATCCGATTTCTGGGACGTGTCTCCGACGCGTCGGCGCGCGAGTTGTTGGCGCGGTGCCGCGCGCTGGTGTTTCCGGGCGAAGAGGATTTTGGACTCACTCCACTCGAAGCCAACGCCTCGGGTAAACCGGTGATTGCCTTTGCCGGCGGTGGCGCGCTAGAGACGCTGGTGCCGGGAGTGACCGGAGAATTTTTTTATGAACCGACGCCAGACGCGCTAGAACACGTCGTGCGCGCGTTCGATGATGCGAAATATGATGCCTGGACGATGCGCCGACACGCCGACCAATTCAATGTGGCGGTGTTTCAAGAAAAATTAAGGGCGTTGATTCAACACCGCTGAGAGAATTTCAAGAGTGATACTTGTGTAGATTACTTTGCAACGGAAAGGAAGGTGCGTATGCCTCGTTTGAATACTTTTGGTGCCCGCGCGCAACTGGGCGCGCATACGATTTATCGGCTGGATCAACTGGCGAAAAGCGGCGTGGCGCCGCAACTGGAGCGCTTGCCGTTTTCGATTCGCATCCTGCTCGAAGCGCTGCTGCGCAATGAAGACGGCTACTTGGTCACTGCCGATGATGTGGAACGATTGGCGCGCTGGAACGCCACCGCGCCAGTGCAAACCGAATTGCCGTTTATGCCGGCGCGCGTGTTGATGCAAGATTTCACCGGCGTCCCGTGTGTGGCTGACCTTGCCGCGATGCGCGACGCGGTCAAGCAACTGGGCAAGGACCCGCGCAAAATCAATCCGCTGGTGCCGGTGGATTTGGTGATTGATCACTCGGTGCAGGTGGACTATTTTGGCACCGCCGACGCGTTGCAGAAAAACGCGCAACTGGAATTCGAACGCAATCGTGAGCGCTATGAATTTTTGCGCTGGGGCGCGCAGGCGTTCCAGAACTTGCGCGTCGTGCCGCCTGCCACCGGCATCGTGCATCAGGTCAATCTGGAATTTCTCGCGCAAGGTGTCATCGAGCGCGACGGCGAATTGTTCTTCGATACGCTCGTCGGCACCGATTCGCACACGACGATGGTGAACGGACTTGGCGTGCTCGGCTGGGGCGTTGGCGGCATCGAGGCAGAGGCGGTGATGCTGGGGCAGCCGCTCTACATCGTCACGCCGCAAGTCGTGGGGTTCAAACTGACCGGCGCGTTGCGCGAAGGCGTCACCGCGACCGATCTCGTCTTGACCGTGACACAGATGTTGCGCGCCAAAGGCGTGGTGGACAAGTTCGTCGAATTTTACGGCGCGGGCTTGTCCTCGATGTCGCTATCCGATCGCGCGACGATTGCGAATATGGCGCCGGACTATGGCGCGACGATGGGCTTTTTCCCCACCGATGCGGAGACACTTCGTTACCTAAGACAAACCGGACGCGCGCGCGCCGCCGACCTGCTCGAACGCTACGCCAAAGAGCAAGGCGTCTTCCGTACCGATACGACCCCCGACCCCATCTTTAGCGACACACTCGAACTCGATCTTTCCACCGTTGAACCAAGTCTCGCGGGTCCCAAAAAACCGGAACAACGCGTTGCGCTGCGCGATCTGAAAACGCGAATGCGGGACGCCCTGACCAAGCCCGTGATGCAAGGTGGCTATGGTTTGTCTCAATCTGAAATCGAAAATCGAAAATCTGAAATTCCCCACGGCTCTGTCGTCCTCGCCGCCATCACCTCTTGCACCAACACGAGCAATCCATCGGTGATGATTGGCGCGGGGCTGGTCGCGAAAAAAGCGGTCGAAAAGGGTTTGCGCGTTCCGCCTCACGTCAAAACATCGCTCGCGCCCGGCTCCAAGGTGGTCACTGAATATCTCATCAAAGCCGGGTTGATGCCCTATCTGGAACAACTGGGGTTTTACCTCACCGGTTATGGCTGCACCGTTTGTATCGGCAACAGCGGTCCCTTGCCCGATGCGGTGACGCGCGCGATCACTGAACACAATCTGGTCGTCGCAGCGGTGATTTCCGGCAATCGTAATTTCGAAGGACGCGTGCATCCACTCGTCAAGGCGAATTTCCTCGCGTCGCCGCCGCTCGTGGTCGCGTTCGCGCTTGCTGGGACAACTGACATCAATCTCGAAACTGAGCCGTTAGGCATTGGCAAGGACGGCGCGCCGGTCTTTTTGCGCGACATCTGGCCCGCGTCTCAAGAGATCGCCGAGACGATCGCCGCGTCGCTCGATTCGGAGATGTTCGCGCGCGTCTATGCCAACGTTTTCGATGGCAATCCGATGTGGAACGCGATTCCGGTGAGCGGTGGCGATGTGTTTGCCTGGGATCCACAGTCCACCTACATTCAACCGCCGCCGTTCTTTAGAGATTTGAGATTGGAGATTGGCAAGTTGTCCGAGATTGTGGGTGCGCGCGTGCTGTGTCTCCTGGGGGACGGCATCACGACCGATCACATTTCGCCAGCAGGGAGCATTCCCAAAGATTCGCCGGCGGGCAAATACCTCATCGAGCGCGGCGTCAAACCAGAAGATTTCAATCAATACGGCGCGCGCCGCGGCAACCACGAGATTCTGATGCGCGGCACGTTCGCCAACATCCGCATCAAGAATCTGATGCTGGGTGGTGAGGAAGGTGGCTACACGCTGTATTTTGACGAAGGACGAACGACGAATGACGAAGGACGAACGACGAACGACGAAGGCGGTCAGCTATCGGCGGTCAGCGGTCGCGCGGAGAAGATGACGATTTACGATGCCGCGATGAAGTATCAGGCGCGCGGCGTGCCGCTCATCGTCATCGCCGGCAAAGAGTACGGCACCGGTTCGTCGCGCGATTGGGCGGCGAAGGGTCCCGCGCTCCTCGGCGTCAAAGCTGTCCTCGCTGTTTCGTTCGAGCGGATTCATCGCGCGAATCTGGTGGGGATGGGCGTGCTGCCATTGCAATTCAAGCCCGGCGAGAACGCACAAACGCTCGGTTTGACTGGGCGCGAGACATTCGACATTCTGGGCATCTCGGACAACATCCAGCCGCGCCAGGAACTCACCGTGATTGCGACGGATGAACAAGGCAAGCGATTGAGTTTTCAAGTGATCGCGCGCCTTGACACGCGCGTGGAGGTAGATTACTATAAAAACGGTGGAATTTTGCAAACGGTGTTGCGGAATTTAATGAGCCAATGAGCCAATGTGCCAATGAGCCAATGTGCCAATGAACCAATGAGCCAAATGAACAAATGTTTTGGCTCATTGGTAAATTGGGCAATTGGCTCATTGATTTGAGGTGAGAGATGAGTACTCTAACTGTTCCGAAAATCAAGTCTCCTGTGGATGTGGAGCAAGTCGTTCGCGTGCCGTCGCTCAATCCCGGTGACCATCTTTCACGCGCCGAGTTCGAGCGCATCTACGCGGCACATCCCGAAATCAAGAAAGCCGAATTGATTGAAGGAGTCGTCTATATGCCCTCACCAACACGGATTACGAATCATAGTGAGCCACATGCGCGACTCGTCACCTGGCTGGGAGTGTACGCTGCCGCAACGCCAGGCATAAGCATCAGTGACAACGGCACCATACGGCTCGATTTTGAAAACGAGGTGCAGCCGGATGCGTTCTTGCGCATCGAAACAGAGCGCGGGGGCAGATCGCGCCTCACCTCAGACGATTATCTTGAAGGTCCGCCGGAACTGATTGTGGAAATTGCCGCCAGCAGCGCGGCGTACGATATGCATATCAAAAAGCGCGTGTATCAACGGAGTGGTGTTCAGGAGTATCTCGCAGTGCAGATGTACGAGAGGCGTGTGGACTGGTTCATTCTGCGCGAGGGAGTGTACGAAACATTATTGCCGGACGAAGCGGGCTGGCTCAAGAGCGAGGTCTTTCCGGGTTTGTGGCTGAACGTTACAGCGTTCTGGGCAGGTGATCTTGCCGCTATGTTGGCTACCGTCCAACAAGGTCTGGCGTCATCGGAACACGCGGCATTTGTAGCGCGCTTGTGCGGAGAGGAAAAGCAAGCTCAATGACTCAATCCAATCTAACCACAATGATCGGTTTTACGCTGTTTGGCGCGTTGATGGGTTCATTTCTCGCGTCGGCAGGATTTGTGATGTGGATCATCAGCGAGACGGCAGGACTCGTTGTTGGCGGAGTGTTTTTTGCGATCAGCGCGCTGGTGTTGGCGCGTCGTTTCGTGCTCTCTCCCGTACTCGGTCTGGGCGGTGGATTATTTTTGGGGGCGTTGATCGGCGCGCTGGTTGGCTTGACGTTCAACAACGCGCGCCTCACATTGGAGATTCCGTTAGGTGTGGGCGGCGCGCTCGCTGGCGGCGCGCTCTCGCTGATCGCGTGGGGCATCGTTGGGCTGGCGTTTGGAGAAGCGGATCCCAAGACGAACTTTCAACCGCGTTTTAGTTTCGCGATTGCAATGTTGTTTGCGTGGATCGTTGGTTTTGGCAGTGCGTTTTTCTACCCTGCCATTGCCAATTGGCTGAATGGCTTGATGGTTGGCACAGCCGTGGGAGCAGTCGCCGGTCTGTTTCTCGGTTCGGCGATCGCGATGGAAGTGCAAAGGCGCGCGCGCCCACCTGTCAAAAAGCGGTAAAAAATCTGGGGCAAAGGTTACTTTTGCCCCAGGTTTATTTTCCAGCGAAGAACGTCAGCCAGATCCACGCAGCCATCCAGATGCCTAACACGATAATCAAGAAAGAGATCATCGCGAACAACACCATACCGTAGCGCCGCTGTGGGCGCGCTATCTGAGGACGCGCGTGTGGCACGGGTGCGGGGAGAGAGATAGACGTATCAACGCCGGTTGAAGCCGTTGCCGCTGTACGACGTTGTACTTCTTCACGAATTTTTTTGATGCGCAACAACCACAGGGTATCTCTGGCGGTTTGATTGTGCGGATTGAGCGCGAGCACGCGCTCCATACTCGCAATTGCATCTTCGAGATTGGGTGAGGTGCTGGCGCGCCAATACCATGCCGATTCGTGGTGGGGATTCACTTCGGTCGCCAGACGAAAAAAGTCGTACGCCCGCGTCAGATTGCCAGCCCGCAACGCCGACTGTCCTTGCTGCAGGAACGATTCGGCTTCTTGCGCGACATCCGTCGCAACTGCGGAGACCGTTGCTGCCGCGCGCGCTTCTGCCCATTTCAGTCCCGCGAGCGCCTGGGGATGGGTGGGATTATGCGCCAGCGCTTGCTTCAGGCAAAAGATGGCCTCTTGATTATCCGTGGTGACACCAGCGCGCCATAGCCATGCCTCCGCGTTGTGCGCATCCAATTCCGTTGCGCGCTGTAACAAACGATGTGCCCAGGACTTTTGACCCACCTGCGCGAGTGTGCGCCCTAACGCAACCAGCATAGGAGCGTCAACGGTTTGTGCCTTGTGTAACCGCTCTTTCACAGCCGTTTCCAATTCGCTTTGGGCTTGGGCATCTCCCGGGGCCAGCGCCAGCGCGTTTGCCCAACTGCGGATGGCCTCATCGAGCGTGGCGGCACATTGTGCCAATCCTGTCCATGCGCGCGCGTCGTCGGGCTTGAGTTCTACTGCGCGCGCGAAGAAAGTGTGCGCCTTGTTGCGGTCACCTGCCGCGCGCGCGTGTTCCGCGTGGCGCATCACGGTGTCAAAGTCTCCCCACGGATCGGTGATGATGGGTGTACCCTGAATCAGGTTCGCGGCGTGTTCGGTGGACAAGGTGTTTTTTCCCTCGCGGCAAGATTATCACACGGTCACATCGGACGCGGTCCCGCCAGGTCACCGCGCCGATAGACGCGGAGCAGCGCATCCACAATCTCAGGATCGAACTGTGTACCGCGATGCTTGACAATCTCTTCTATGGCCTGCTCGTACGTCAGCGCTTTACGGTAGGGACGATCCGAAGTCATCGCGTCAAAGGTATCGGCTACGGTCAACAGACGACCTTCAATGGGAATCTCAGTGCCACTCAAACCGAAGGGATAACCGGTGCCATCATAACGTTCGTGATGGTAGAGAATGTAGGGCAACGCTGCCTGTAGTGCGCTCACGCCCTTTAACATTTGTGCGCCCATAATCGGATGGTGTTGCATTTTTATGTACTCGTCGAGCGTCAGGCCCTCAGGCTTGCGGAGGATGTCATCGGCGATGCCGATCTTGCCAATGTCGTGCAACAGCGCGCCGAGTTCCAGATTCTCCAGTTGCTCGCGCGACCAGTTCAGTTCGCGTGCAATCGTTGCGGCGATGCGCGTGACGCGACCGGTGTGCCCTGCGGTGTACGGATCGCGTGCTTCAATCGCATTGGCGATGACGCGGACTGTTTCCATAAAACTCTGTTTCAGGTTCGAATACAACTGGGCATTCTCCAGCGCCATCGCGCTCGGTGCCGCTAGCGCAGTCAGGGTCACACAGTCGTCTTCGTTAAAAGGCATCCCATTCGTCTTGTTCAGTACTTCGATGACCCCGAAAACCTGATCGCGTGCCATCAGGGGCACGGCTAACAAGGTCAGCGTGGAATGTGCGGTCTTTTGATCAATCTCTTTGTAGTGACGTGGGTCTGCTTGGACATCATTCACAATCAGGGGTTGCCCCGTGCGGAACACCGTGCCCGCGATACCAACATTCGCCGGCAGCCGCACCCCCAGCAAATGCTTACTCGCCGGACCTGCGACCGTACGAAAGACCAACTCGTTCGTGTCCGCGTCAATCAACAAAATCGAGCCGGCTTCGCAGTGCAAGAGTTCGAGCGCCGAGTGTACCACCGCTTGAAGCACTTGATCCAGTTGCAGGCTACTGCTGAGACGACGATTGATTTCGATGAGGTGTTCCAGGTGATAGGCATGGCGCTGCATCAATTTATACAGCCGCGCGGTGTGGATCAGCATGGCGGCATTCATAGCAAAAGCGCTGACCACCTGTAAATCTTCTTCCGTCAATGTCGCCGAAAAAACCAGGCGATTCAGACACAGCACGCCCAGGCATTCGGATACATGCTCGTGACGATTATGCATCACCAGCGGTGCAAACACGGCTGAACCGATGGCATGCGGTTTAGGTACGGCTTTGGGGTATCGCCGAACATCCAATTCACCCACCAGGAGCAACGGTTGCTCATAAGCCGCCACCCAGCCTACGACACCTTCACCCATCTGGAGGCGCGTGTTCTTGACGATCTCTTCTGACAGATGGGTACTTGCGACGATGGTCAAGGTGTTGTCGTGTTCGTCACGCAAGAGGAGTGAGCCACCGTGGGCATGGCTGAGGTCTTGCGCGGCGAGGAGAATATCGCGATAGAGATTCTTTTCCTCGCCGGTAATGTCGAGACGCGCGCTGGCGATGTACGCGTTAATCAGGTCAGCATAGCGCCGTTGCAGGCGCGCGGCAATATCACTCGCCGAAACAGGTTCGGGCGGGGTAGGGGGTTCAGGTAAATCGAGTAAAACTTTGCTGGGTCTTTGGGTCATTATCTTGCTAGCAATAGACGATTTGATTGGCGCCACGCACGTGCGCGGCGTACTGCGCTTCCTGGGCAAGGGTGAGTAAATCGAAAATCGAAGTGCATCCACTGCGCGGATACGAGCACACGCCAAGACTGGCAGTAATCTGAACGGTACCCACTTCGTTAGTCAGACGCAACGCGTTGATGCCCATACGCAACCGTTCGGCAACGGTCTGCGCCCCGCGCCCCTCAGTCATCAACAACAAAATCGCCAGCGCATCGCCGCTATATCGTCCAATCAAATCTATCGAACGAATGGTGTTGGTGCAGGTTTGCGCCGTCATTTGCAAGACGCGGTTACCAAAACTATAGCCGTATTGCTGATTGATCAGTGATAGGTCGTCAATGTCCACAATAATCACCGTGATCGGTTGTTGGTAACGCCAACTGCGGCGGAACTCACGATCCGCCAGTTCCAGAAAGACTTGTCGTTTGAGCACGCCGGTCACCGGGTCGGTCGAACCAAGTCGCAGGTTCTCTTCACGCAAGCGCGCCAATTCGATGATCAGCGCGCCGTGCATCGCGAGGAGTTGCAGTTGCGCGAGTTGCGTTGAATCGGGTGGCGAGTGGGGATAAAGAATGAGCGCGCCATAGATCTCGCTTGTTTGCAGAGCCAGTGCTACCAGATAGTGCCCCGCGAGTTCGTCCGATAACTGTTCGATTTGCGTGGTTTGTGTCGCCAGAACGCGCGCGCTGACCTCGTGTCCCAGACGCACCAGCCAATCGTGACGCGCTGCCTCCAGGTGCGTCATACCCACTGTGCTGACCACTTTGAAAGCGTCACCCTCACTCACAGTCATCAAGCCGTACGGCGCGTGAACTAACTGCGCCGCGATCGTCAAGCACATCAGGAGCGATTCATTCAGCGTGCTGGTGTGGGCGGTCTGGATGAGTCCAGACAGCGTTTGCGCAAACGGGATGGACACAGTGGTAGCCGTGGCTCGAACGGTTTGGCTTTGTGCGTACGCTTCGCGAAGGGCATTGCTCAAGGGTATAAAATCGTGCAGTGGCTTGGTAAAGTAGGCAAACGCGCCTTCTTGCTTGCTTTGTTCAGCCAGTGGGCTACATTCTTCATCGCATAACACAATCACAGGCGTGGTGGGGCTGGATTGTTTGATGGCGCGCAAAACCTGCAAACCGTCGAGGAACGGTATGGCAAGACTGACCAGTACCACGTCATAATGGTCGGGAACAAAGCGCGCCATCAGTTCGGCGCCATCGCTGGTAGCAGTCACGTCGAATCCCAACCGTTCCAGTGTATAGCGCGCATAGACGCGAAAGGCGGGGTCCGCATCAGCAAAGAGAAGGCGGATTGCAGTCATTGCAGGTATCCTGATAGTGCCAGGCCACCACACAGATATGCCAGAGTTTGGCACGCGTGGAAAAAGGTGACGAGTCCACAGAAACCAGATTCTTAACGAGTTGGCAAAGTAATTATACAACAAGATGTGCCAATTCGGCAATCGAACCACAGTTTCCAAAAATCAAGAGCATAGTAACCATGCAAAAGTTTTTTCCGCTTTCGTAGCACAGGATAATTACTCAGCCATCCTATTGCTCTTTCACATAATTCGGACTCATCGGGCTATGCTGCGACAGCCAGACGCAGCCTCTTGAGGAGGTGGGTGCCCCACCCCCTTGCCCCCTCCCCGTTGCGCCAAGCGTAACGGGGAGGGGGAGGTAAAGGAGGGGG
>DAOTYB010000013.1:0-7296 GCA_034435315.1 Anaerolineae bacterium
GCGTCTCTTCGTAGAGACGTGCGTTTTTGATCGCTACTGCCACCTGATTTGCCAAACTCTGGCACAGTTCGATTTCATTGGGGTAGAATGTACGCTTGTGACCAATCGCATCCAGGCTGAATGACGCGACCACTTTGCCCTCTAGAACGACGGGGACAATCAGGATAGATTGAATACCAAAACTAAGCAACGTATCCCGCACTGAGCCGAGAGAATGTTCTGCTTCCACCTCGGGAATATTCAACACCTCCTGCTGATAGACCAGACGCTCCTCAAGTGGTACGCCGCGCACCTGGATTATACATCCTAACGTGCCTTTGTCTGGAAATTCCGCGACTATTTTGCCCTGTTCATTACCTTCAAATCTCACCAAGCCGCTATGATCTACCCCAAAGAGTTCTACCGCTGCCTGGCACGTGCGCTTGAAAATCTCTTCAAGGTCAAGCGCGGAACTGATTGCCGTGGCTACCTGCTGAAGGGCAGTCAGGATTTTGCGCTCGCGGCGCGCTTGACCGTACTCTGCCGCAAAGCGAATCGTCATCGCGATTTCGTCTTTGTCGAACGGCTTGGCGAAATAACGATACGCGCCCGCGCGCAATGCTTCGATGCCCGCCTTCATCCCCCAGCCCGTAAAGAGAATCACCTCAATCTCTGGATACCTGGCTTTGATTTCTCTCAAAACGTCCAAGCCACCAGGTGGCTCTGCGAGTATCTCATCGAGTAACACCACATCGTAGCGCCCCTGCGTCTCGGTAATCAGGCGTAAAGCATCGCTGCCGTTCGCAACAGCGTCCACGCTAAAGTCATATGTATTGCGCAGGTATTCTGCCAGCGGTTTGCGCAAACTATCTTCGTCATCAAGCAAAAGGACACGGATTGGTTGTTTGTTCATCTGGACAAAATCCTTTCAGCAGTACAGAACAAGTAACCTTTCACTCTGGCGATTCAAATCGCGTCTACAACTACCCCAAACCTGCCTGCGCAGGTTGAAGCCGCCACAGGGCGGCTTTGGGTGTTGGTTGCTGCGAATTCATTCGCCCGTTACGGAAATAATTTCTTAAAACCCATTGAAACTTGTCCTACGCTGGCAATTTGACCAAAAACGTGGTGCCGAGTGGCACCGCACTCTCTTCCACCTTGATCTCCCCCTCAAACATCTCGGTAAAACTACGCGCGATGAAGAGTCCCAGGCCGCTACTGCCGCGCGTGGAAAAGCCCAGTTCAAAGATTTTCTCCCACAGTTGTTTGTGAATGCCAGGACCTGTATCGGTAAAGCGAATCAAAAGCGGACGCTTGCGGTCGGGTTGGTACGAGGTGGAAATTTCCAAAAGACGATGTTTATCTGGCTTGCACGCCATCTGCTGTACCGCATTCAGCATGATGTTGAAAAAGACTTGTTGGAGCGCAATGCTGTTTCCCGTAACCTGTGGCAGGTTGTCTGCAAGATGCCAATCAATTTTGACGCCCTCTTTGCGCGCCAGCGGATGGATGAGCATCACAGCACGACGCACCATATCGTTGACATCAAACGTGGTTGGTGTGTCTTTTGCTGCCATCAATTGCTGAAACGAGCCCGCAAGCGTTTTGAGGTCAATCGCCGATTTGTGAACATCGGCGAGACGAGTTCGTAAATCTGTGGAAGAATGTGTGGGAGACAAGAGATTGGAGAGTTGCAATTCCAAACTAGCCACTTTGTTGTACACCTCGTGCGCAAGCCCAACCGCCAATTCGCCGCTCAACAAGAGTGGACTAATCGCGCGCAAGCGCGCATGCACCGCTTGCTCTTCCAGAATCGCACGGAGCCATAAAACATCCAACTCGACGTATTGTGGACGCACGCGCGCAAACGCATCGGGCTGGCGATGAAACAGAAAGAGTGCGTGCCGCACCTCGCCCATCGTCTCAATCGGCGCGCCGATACAGGATTCAAAGTCCAACAAGCCAAACAATTTGGCAAAGCGTTTGTTCGCTTTAGCATGCCCTTCAAACACGGAATCGTTTTCGGTAATGACATCTTTGACGGGGCTGTCTTCCAGGTCATAGAGCGCTTCTTGGCGTAACGGCAATGCACCCGCTTCTGCAGCAATCGAGAACACCTGCGAAATCGCATCCTTGACAAAGACGATACCTTTTTCCGCGTGTGCCATCTCGATGATTTTTTCCAGTGCCACTTGCAACCGACGCGACGGCGCGACATCGCGCAGGGCAATATTCAAGGCTTGCGGTTCGGTTTGCTCCTCCCTGCGACGCGGCAGGGTTTTCCAGACGGGCTGCGCCTCGCCGCGTGCCAGACGGCGCAGGAATCGGTCAAGCTCCTCCTCGTGCAGTGGTTTCTCAAACGCCTGCCAAACCCTGGCGGCACGAATCTCTTCCGAACGTTCCATCAGCCATTCGGGACTGCTCATCACACACACGACTATTCCATCGCCATCCACGCGCAAACGCCGAATCAAGTCCAAGCCATCGTCTTCGGAGAGATGAATGTCAACGAGAAGCACGCCACATTTCTCCGTTCGCATCAACGCTTGAATATCGTCGAGTGTTCGCGCCGCGCTCGCGCGATAGCCGCGTTGCTGTAACCACTCGACCAAGCCATTGCGAATGTCATCATCGTCGTCTATCACGATGATTTGCCCGATTCGTTCGCGTTCGTCTACCGTGAGCGGCGGTAATTCTTCGGGCGGTGCCGTCAGCGCGCGCGCTTCCTTTTGCTCCGTGAATTGCTCGATGAAGGTGCGCGTCACGTGGGCGCGCTGCTCCAACCGCGCCTTGATGCTCAGCGTGAGTCGTTTGCTGTGCGCATCAAGGCGCGTGATGATTGCTTCAACATCGTCGCCTATCCATAGCAACTCGTCGGGCTTGGCAATTTGCCACGTTGCCAGTTCGGTCAGTGGCACAAAGCCGCTGATGCCTGCTTCAACGCGGATGAACACACCGTCAGGTCGCAGTGCGCGCACCGTCCCGCGCACAACGGCGCCTTCACGAAAACGCCGCGCAAACTCGTGCCAGGGATCTGGCAAAGTGGCGCGGCGGCTCAGTTCGATATGCTTGCCTGTTTTGCCGAGTGCAATGACCTCGGCGGTGATGGTGTCTCCTTTGCAAACGACGCGCGCGGGGTCAACGTCGGCATCCAAATCCAGTTCGCGGCGGCGGATGTACGCGCGCGTGCCATCCGCGAGGCGCACAAAGACGCCGTACGGTTGGATGCTCTCGACAATCGCTTCGACTCGCTGGTGAAGTTGATATTTGCACATACGACACCTGCATTATAGTTGGTGGCTGGCGATGCGGGGCTGACAATTGGCTTACAATCGGCTAACGCGTGGCGCGTTCGGCGTAGCAGCGCGACGGCAACCTGCAAGCGGTTATCACGCTGAATCTGCATTGGTAATTGATGTGTCCGCGCAGGTGGACCTTGCTTTTTGGCACGTTTGGCGTATTTGGCACATCTGGCACGTTTGGCGCATTTGGCATATTTGGCACATTTGGCATTATACACCCACTTGTGCAGTTCACCCATTTGGAGTTATAATGACCGTGCCAATTCGAAAACGAACTACTCAGCCCCGGCATCGCTCGCTGTCGTTTCTACGGGAATAACCCCACTCCCTTAACTAATTCCCCCTCCCCACGCTGCAGAGCGGCGTGGGGAGGGGGCAAGGGGGTGGGGCTATTTCGCAAGGGATGGCACGGCTGAGTAATTACAAAATGAAAGGAAAAACGTATGCCTCGTTTATTTGCGCGTGGAGTGTCTCAATTACCACGCTTGTCCGAAAACTGGGTCGTCTTTACGGCGCAACTGCGCGCGTGGATTGCGCCGTCGGACCAGGCGCCGTATCGTCCCTACGTGGTTATCGTGGCGAGTGTGGAACAAGGTGCCGTGCGCGGTTTTGACATTTTTCCCGCTGCTCCTACTCCGCAGCAGGTGTGGGCGGCGCTCGTTAAGGCGATGGAAAAGCCAACGCGTGGTAGTGGCAAGCGCGGCGTGCCGCAACGTGTGGTCTGTGCCGAACAGACCTTGCTGGAAAATCTCCAACCGTTCTTTGCCAGAGAAAATCTCCAGGTGGAACTCGTCCAGCGTCCGCTACCAGAAGAAGCGCTGGAGGTTGTGCGGGATCTGGAGGAACATCTGCGCGACGGTCTCCCAGAACCCCCGGCGCTCTTGTCAGTGCCCGGCGTCACACCAGAACTGTTGCGCGGTTTCTATGCTGCGGCTGCCGAGTATTACCGCGCCGCGCCGTGGGTGCATCTCAACAACTATCAGGTCATCGCGCTACAGCATCCCGCCGAAAAGGATTATCGTTACGCGATGAGTATGGGGCAGGCCGGCGTCGAGTATGGCCTGGCAGTGTACTTGCGCTGGGAAGATGTGGTCAAACAATTCAGCGAGGATGAGAATCCGTTGCTGATGTTGCCTGAGGGCGGCTTGCATTCACTCTTTTTCGCAGAGATTATGCTGGTGCCTTTTGACGATCTAGAGGCAATCGAAAAATTTGGCTTTGAGATTGCCGCGCCCGAAGCGTATCCGATACCCTACATCGTTGTCGGTAAAGACGAGATGCGGCGACCTTCGCGCCAGGATCTCGAATGGTACCAAGTCGCACTGCGCGCCATCCCGCGTCTGGTGCGCGACTATTTGAAACCAGATGGCCACGGCGATTACCAACCACTGGAAACAACGCTCGAGGTGCCGACGCACGCGGGCACACTGACTGTCGCAGTCAAGTATCCCGCCGGCGAAATCCCTCTGGACGCACAACCGGCTCAACGACTTGATTGGGGTGAAGTGGAGGAGGACGATGAACTGGCGGCGTTCGATCGGCGTGTGATGGAAGGTCCACTGCAAGCCCTGACGCGCCAGATCGGCGACAAGTCGCCGTGGGATGATCCGCAGTTGGAGCACGCCCAGGAGATAATGTATCGTGCCTTTGAGGAAACGAATCCGGCGCGGCGTATCGCGCTGGCACACGATGCCCTGGCGATTTCGCCGAATTGCGCCGATGCGTACGTCTTGCTTGCCGAAGAAGCCGCGCCGACCGTGCAACGCGCTCTGGAGTACTATCAGCAAGGCGTCGCGGCGGGCGAGCGCGCGCTGGGCAAAAAATTTTTCAAAGAGAACGCCGGCGACTTTTGGGGCATTCTGGAGACGCGCCCGTATATGCGCGCGCGCGCAGGACTGGCAATGACCCTGTGGCGCCTGCGGCGCTACGATGAGGCGCGCGCGCATTTCCAGGAAATGCTCCGTTTGAATCCAAACGACAATCAGGGAATTCGTCACCATCTGCTCGCACTTTTGCTGGAGACGGGCAATGACGATGACGCGCGCAAACTGTTAAAGCAATATGCCGATGAGTGGTCGGCGGTGTGGCTGTACACGCGCGCTCTGCTCGAGTATCGGCACAGTGGCGCCTCTGCGCGCGCAGACAAAGCCCTAGCGGACGCGCTGGAAGAAAATCGGTACGTGCCAGCGTATCTGACCGGTAAGAA
The DNA here is from genome assembly GCA_034435315.1 of Anaerolineae bacterium. GTDB lineage: Bacteria > Chloroflexota > Anaerolineae > UBA4142 > UBA4142 > VGOB01. The sequence continues at coordinate 5,488 of DAOTYB010000013.1, forward strand.
ACGGATACCGAATCGGTTGCCCGCACTCATCGGTTGGGGAGATGAGAGCGAAGCGATTGCGTATGCCGCTGATCATCTCAACCACTGGCGTCGTACGCCGGGCGCGGTGGAATGGTTGAGCGCGGCAAAACCGCCCCCACCCAAAACCAAATCCAAAACGAAACGCAAGCGCGCGCGCTAAAATTCGTCCTCTGTCCTTCGTCATTCGTCCTTCGTCCTTTGTCATATTTTCAATGACCCGCAAAGAATTCGAACACCTTGTGCAACAAGCATTGAAGGAACTACCTGCTGACTTGCGTCGTCACATCGCCAACGTCGCTATCGTCGTCGAGGAATTGCCGGACGATGCCACGCTGGACGCGGCGGGGGTGGACGATCCGTACGATCTGTTCGGTTTTTATCACGGCATCCCGCTCACCGAACGCACGCACGACTATGGCCTGGTCTTGCCGGACAAGATCAGCATCTATCGCCAGCCGATTCTGCACTACTGTCGCACACCCACAGAAATTGCCGACTGTGTACGTCAGACGTTACGCCACGAAATCGCGCATTACTTTGGCATTGACGACGAACGGCTGGAGCAACTGGGCGCGTATTGAATTTATGCTACCACCATTTGACCTCATCATCCGCAACGGTACTCTACTTGATGGCACGGGTGCCCCCGCGCGTCGCGCCGATGTTGGCATTAGCGGCGACACGATTGCCGCGATCGGCGATCTTGCCCACGCGTCTGCCGCGCGCGTGCTGGACGCGACCGCGTGCTATGTGACGCCTGGTTTTATTGACATTCACACGCACAGCGACGAAACGATTTTTCTCAATCCACAGATGGAGAGCAAAATCCATCAGGGCGTCACCACCGAAGTGACCGGCAACTGTGGCAGTTCTGCCGCGCCGGTGTACGGCGCCGCGCGTGATGATTTGTTGCGTGAGATGGCGCGCTATCCCGATTTGGTATTCGATTGGTACACGCTGGACGAGTACCTGACGCGCGTGGAACACACGCGCCTTTCGACCAACTATGCGACCTGTGTGGGGCACGGCACTTTGCGCGCGTGTGTGATGGGGCACGCAATGCGCGCGCCCACCGACGATGAGTTGAAGCAGATGCAACAATTGCTCGCGCGTGCGCTGGAAGAGGGCGCGTGGGGGCTTTCGACCGGCTTGATCTATCCTCCCTCTTCGTACGCGGACAGTGACGAACTCGTCGCGCTGAGTCGTGTGGCGGCAGAGTACGGCGGACTGTACACCAGCCACATTCGTAACGAAGGTGATCGTTTGCTCGAAGCAGTGGAGGAAGCGCTCACGATTGGCGAGCGCGCCCGAATTCGCGTGCAACTCGCGCATCACAAAGCCGCTGGCAAACGCAACTGGGGCAAGGTCAACGCCAGTCTGGAAAAGATCGCGCAGGCGCGCGAGCGTGGCGTACTGGTGTGCGCAGACCAGTATCCGTACATCGCCTCGTCCACCGGGCTGGGCGTTGTCCTCCCCGATTGGGCACACGAGGGCGGCTGGGACAAACTGAGTGAACGTTTGCGCGATGCCGCGACACATCAGCAGATCGCCGATGCGGTACGCGCGGCGCGACCGGGCTGGGAAAATCCAGCGGTAGATTCAGGATGGCATAACATTCTGATTGTCGGTTGCGCGAGTGATCGTTCTTTGCAGGGAAAAACGGTGTGGCAAATCGCTGAGATGTGGGGCAAAGACCCGGTCGAAACATCGCTCGATTTGCTTCTGGCGAATCAAGGCGCGGTGCAAATCGTCATCTTTAGTATGTGCGAAGAAGACGTGAAAACGGTG
>DAOTYB010000014.1:0-12585 GCA_034435315.1 Anaerolineae bacterium
GATTACCGACTGTATCCAGACCGCCCCTACAAAACACAGAAACGAGTTGGAAACCTTGTTATCGTGGAGTTTTCAGTCATTTGAAAAAGTCCAAATCTCAACCGTTTAGAGTATAACGTTTCCGTTATGACCCTGCGTCTCATCATTCTCACCACGGGTCGAACGCGCTGCAGATTCGACCGGGAGTTTCCGTTATGACCCTGCGTCTCATCATTCTCACCGGCGGGCCGGGCGGCGGCAAGACCGCGCTGATGGAAGAACTGCTCCCCGAGCCTGCCTGGCGCCGTCGCGTCGCCGCCCTGCCGGAAGCCATTGCGCTCACGCAGGGATTGGTCGTCTCGCCTGCTGATGGGGCGCATCGCCGATGCGCCCTTACTCCAGCGGCTGATGGTTGCCCTGCAAATGGCGCTGGAGATGCCCTGCGCCGCGCTCTGGCAGATGGCCCGCCGCGGCTGGTGCTCTGTCATCGCGGCAGTCTGGATCCGCTGGCGTACTGGCTGGCGCGCGGCTGGGTGGAGGAGGAGTTCTTTGCCTGCACCGCCACCACCCGCCAGGAACACTACAGCCGCTACGATGCCGTCATCCACCTGGTCACCGCAGCAGAGGGGGCGTTGCACGCCTATCGGCGCTATCCCGAAGCGCACCGCGGCGAAACGCCGCAGGAGGCAGTACATCTGGACCGTCTCCTGCGGCGCGTCTGGGGCGGGCATCCGCGCTATGTGTTGATTGACAACGCCGAGCGGGATTGGTCCGCCAAGTCCGCTGCGGCGCGGCAGGCGCTGGAGCAGCGCTGGCGGGAGGTGTTGGGTTGACCAATTCCACCGCGACGCAACAGGCGCACTTGACCGCCGCGCTGGAAGCCCTGAGCGTCCCGCCGGAACGCTGGGAGACAGCCCGCAACGACGGCTCAACCATCCGGCTATCTGACCATCCGACTACTCGACCATCTGACCATGCGACTATTTGACTATTCGACTAACCAATAAAGGAGCAACCATGTTTCTCTTTGGACCGCCAAACGTAGAGAAGATGCAAGCCCGACGCGATGTGCAAGGACTAATCAAGGTGCTGGGGTATAAGAAGGATGACAAAGTGCGCCAAGCCGCCGTCGAGGCGCTGGTCAAGATCGGCGCGCCAGCCGTGGAGCCGCTCATCGCCGCGCTCAAAAAAGATGAGGAATGGTACGTGCGCAAAACTGCTGCTGAAGCGCTGGGGCAGATCGGCGACGTTCGTGCTGTCGAGCCGCTCATCGTCGCGCTCAAGGAGGGGGATATGCGCAGGGTTTCTGCCGAAGCGCTGGGGAAGATTGGCGACACTCGCGCCGTGGAGCCACTTATCGCCACGCTCAAGGACAAGGATAGCGATGTGTGCAAAGCCGCTGCCGAAGCGCTGGGGAAGATTGGCGATGACCGCGCTATCGAGCTGCTCATCGCCGCGCTCAAGACCTGGGAACTGAGCAGAGTCGCCGCCATAGCGCTGGACCGCCTTGGTTGGCAGCCAGGCGAGGACGAGACTGCAGCCAGGTATTGGATAGCCAAGCAGGAATGGGATAAATGTGCTGCTCTGGGTCCGGTGGCTATGGAGACAAGTCTTTCTTTGCTTGAGGAAAGTGCCCACGCTGGCGCAGTCGCTCAAGCTACTCATCGGGACTGGTTTTGTTATCTCGACGGGTGTGGATTTGAATCGGTGATGCTTCACTACCGTACACTTTTTGGTGCCAAGCTACTCCATTTGGAACGCAACGGGAATCTCCTTTTCCTCATTCAATAAATACTCGAGCAAGCGCAAACCCAACTGCAAGAGACTCAGATCGCAACGTTTGGTGCGATGAATCAGTTTGCGCTACTCGTCTCGCCCAGCACGCCCAAATGGATAATCCAGATATACGCCAGACAGGCGGCCATCATCAAACGGGACAGACGGCTTGGGTCACTCAGATGACTTTTGTGCAGATGAAAGCCCCGACTTTTCTGATCCGAGAAGAACGTCTCAATGCGTGCGCGTTTTCGATACCACTGGCACGCCTCTTCAGCCGACTGGAAGTTGGTCAGGAGATACAGTGGTTCCTCATAGCCCTGCTCCCACCAAGCAATGGCGTGCACAGGTCCATAGCCATGCTGGCGCAAGGTCACCGCAGGCAGACTGATCAGTTCGCCCGCTTGGACTCCGACCTTTTCAAAATTGAATTCCTGCTCGGCGCAGCACAAGACGATGTTCTTGGCAGTGCGGCTGACATAGTGCCATCCGTAGCCCTCCAGCGTCGCTTGCAACGACACCCCATCGAACTCGCCATCGCCCAAGAAGACCACCTGCGCCCCCGCTGGAATCAAGGGACGCACCTGTTCCAGCAAGGCGAGGTGGGTGTCTTCGGGTAAGTGCCCTTTGCGTCCCTTGACGACCAGCCAGGCGATGGGGAGCGCCCGCTTCTGGTAGACCACGCTGATCATCAGGGTCACACAGCCGCGCCCGACGGCACTCCCATCCATAATCAAGCCGAGCGGACGGACTGTCAGACTCTGCAAAGGGCTGGATGAAGGGCAGGAAATAGATCTCGACCTCCACCTCCTCGTTGTTAATCCAGCGCGAGAAGCGTTTGGTACGACTGTCGGGATGTGTGTCATCGGGGACCTGGGTGGCGATGAGCGGCAGGTTGGTGCGTTTGCTACCTACAATTCCACTGATCAATCCTGCCAGGGTATTCAGGTGGCGGGCAAGATTACCTTGGGGTGTCTTGGGGTAGAGCCAGTTCAAAGCTTATCGAATGGCACGGTATCGGCGCACATTGTCGCTCATAGTTACTCCTGGGCTTGGAATGTGCTATGGAGTATACCATGAGTCAACCCCCAGAAAAAGTGTACGGTAGTGAATCGTTACATCGAAATCTGGAACGAACCGGACAATCAGCAATTCTGGCCCAAGCCGCATACCGCCGTCGAATATTTTCAGTTGTACGCCGAGACCGCGCGCGCACTCAAGCAAGCCTTTCCAGATGTGTTGGTCGGCGGACCCGGACTGACGCCGGCAGGCGCGCTTGCGCCGCAAGGCAACAAATGGACGCGCGATTTCCTGACGTTCGTCAAACAGAACAACGCGCCGCTGGATTTCTTTTCGTGGCATCTCTACTCGAACAATCCCAACGACTGGGGCACTGCTGCCAGGTTCTATCGAGGTGAACTGGATGCCCTCGGCTTCCGTACGACGACAATGCACGTGACCGAGTGGAATACCAAGATTCGGCAAGTGGGAGACACCAGCGCCGAGGCAATCGCTTTGCGCACCGGCGGCAAAGGCGCAGCCATCTTGACAGCGGTATGGATCGCGATGCAGGAGAATGGCATCACCGTTGCAACGATCTATCGCGGTCCCGATCCGGCGCTGGATGCCAAGACGTTCTATGGCATCTTCTATGCCGATGGCAAACCGAAACGCAGCGCACTGGTGTTTTCATTGTGGGTGAAACTTGCCGCGCATCCACAACGCCTTGCGCTCACCTATACATCCAGCACGAACCTCTGGGCGCTTGCCGGGCAAAACGCCGCCGGCGAAATCGCGCTCTTGCTCGCGAATCCAACTCCCACGCCGATTCGGTACAGCGTGGCGGCGCATCGCGCGGTGATGCTGTGGCAAGTAAACGATGCGAGCGATCAAATGCAGTCGCTTGTTCCGACGAGCACAACAATCGAGTTGGGTGGGTACACGATCCAACTGGTGATGCTCAAGTAAAAAAGTCCGGTTTCATCGAACAACGTAGCACAGGATTGAATCCTGCGCCACGCTATCGTTGTATTTTCAAGAGAACTTGCGTTCACCAGCGTTCGGATGAAAATATCTATGAAGGACGCGAAGATTCACGAAGGTTTTTTCTTTGTGTTCCTTCGTGGACAAACGTATTTGCAAGGGGGTACAAGTGAAACGTGTGATCATCCTCGTGGCGCTTGTATTGAGCGCGTGCGTTGCCAGAACGCCGGCGCGATCGGGAACGCCCACTGTCACGCCTACCCCGCGCGTGACCCGCACTCACGCAACCATCGCCCACTGTCAGTCCCGCGTCTCCCTCGATTCTCTGGGAAAAAGAATTCGACAACAATGGCAAGGCGGATATTGCGGCAGGTGTGGTGGAAACGCCCGACGGCAATCTGGTTATCGTCGGCGTTACAGGTCCAACGCCCTGTGTGCCGTGGTGCAATACGGATGGTTGGATCATCAAAGTTAATGCACGCGGCAATCTCCTCTGGACGCGTCAGGTCGGTGGCAATGGCGCCGACGTGCTCACCTCGGTCATTCTCAAAGGGAACAACTATTTGGTCACAGGTAGCAAGCACGCCCCTCCCAATGCGTACCAGACCTGGCTGTTGGAGATCGCGCCCGATGGTAAAGTGGTCTGGGAAAAAACGCTGGGCGGCAGCCAGGATGAATTTGTTGTAGAAACCATTGCCACCCTCGATGGGAATTTTTTGATGACCGGTCGAACACAATCGTATGGCGTTCAGGATGGCAAAGGGGATGTCTGGCTGGTCAAGTTCGATCCAAAAGGTGAGATACTCTGGAGTAAGACGTACGACCTGGGGGCAGAAGATGGCGGCACATCGCTTATCGCCTGGGGCTCCGATCGCCACATCATCACTGCCAACTCTTGCACCGCTGATTGTCGCAGTGTGTTGACTCCACAAGGCTTTACCACCTATCTCGTGGTGGATGCCAGCGGGAATATCCTCAAGAGCAAAACCTTCAAAGAGGGTCCTAAAAACAAATTTGCAAAGATCAAACCGACCCGCGATGGTGGCGCGATTATTGCTGGTGCAACCAGTATGCAGGAGCGATTCCCCAGCGAAGACACTTGGATTATCAAACTGGATGCCAATGCCGATGTGGTGTGGACAAAAATCTTCAACAGTTACAGTCGTTACGACGGTGCCCGTGATATTATCCAAACGCCTGACGGTGGCTATGTGGTGGCGGCTTATTCGCAGGCGTATCAAACGCCAGAGATGAACTTTGACAATTTCTGGCTGGTGAGATTGAATAGCACCGGCGAGATTCTCTGGTCACGCACCTGGGGCGGACCGGACAATGACGATCCTATCTCCATCATCCTCACTTCCGATGGCAGCATCGTATTCGCCGGCTTCAAGGACGCTGTTTCATGGCCGCTCGACAAGATTCCCGGGCAATCGAATTTCTACGTCATCAAAATGCTCGACCGTCCGTAAGGACACACCACTAGCCGGCTATCCTTTGCGACCGCTGTAACGTATGTATTTATGGACGCCTCCTCATCCGAAGCAACACTGATTCAGCAAGCGCAACAGGGCGATGCCAAAGCGTTTGGGCAATTGTACGAGCGCTATGCCGATCGCGTCTATCGCTATCTGGCGTTTCGTTTGCGCGATGCGATGGAGGCGGAAGATTTGACGGCAGAGACGTTCATCCGCGTCTTGCAACACCTGCCGCATTATCGTCCTCACGGAACGCCGTGGGGCGCGTGGCTCTTTCGCATTGCCCACAATGTTTTGATTGATCACTGGCGTCACTCTACGCGCCACCAACCCCTCGCGCTGGAAAACGGCGCCACCGTTGAAAACGGCACCGCCGCGCGTGCGCTGCACCACGTCCTGACGCGCGCCGATCTGGAACGCGGCATCGCACAATTGACCGATTTGCAACAACAAGCCATCACCTTGCGTTTCATCGCTGGCTGCTCCATCGCCGAGACCGCGTACGTTATGCAACGCAGCGAACAAGCCGTCAAGGATTTGCAACACAAGGCACTGATTGCCTTGCGCAAGAGTCTGGAGCGATAATGAAGCCCCAGGATATTTTGCAAGAATGCTTGGAACGTTTGGAACAAGGCGAATCACTCGAAACCGTCCTGGCGCGCTATCCAACTCAACGCGATGAATTGGCACCCCTTGTCGCGCTGGCAACGCAGGTTCGCCAAGCGGCGCCATCGTTCAACGAATCCGCCAAAAGTCGAGTGCGCTATCAAGTGTATGGTGCGGCACGTGTGCGTGCGGTGCCGCGCGCGCATCCGGCGTGGCAAACGTGGCTCGCGCGTGTGGCGAGTTCGGTGCTGATGGTGATGGTGCTGGGAGCAAGCGCGTTGGTCGCCACCGCCGAGAGTGCGCCGGGCAAGCCCCTCTTTCCGGCGCGCGCCCTGTTCAACGAAGCGCGCGCCCAACGCATCGCCGATCCGCGCGCCGCGCTAGAGTTGCATCTCCAGAACGCCGAGGAGCGCCTGGAGGATGTGCGGATTCGCTATCAACGTCATCAACTGAACGAAGCCGCTATTTTTTGGATGGTCGGCGCGACCGAGAATCTGATGGTAACCGTGGAAAATCATCCGTACGTGCTGGACCATGCACTGCTCGCGCGTATCCGCCGGTTGATTCTTACCGAGCGTGCGCTTTTGCGTGATCTGATTAAAAACGCGCCGGTGGAACGCGCCCGTCGCAACGCGGAAACGCTCTATCAACTCTCTGCCACCTGGGAGCCGCTATTGAATCGCGGGTTGGGCAGATAATCAGAAACCAGGTTTCTTGCAGAAACTACACCTGATCGGCGCGATGGATACACCGACGCGGGGCGAGGTGTGGTTGAACGGGCGCAGTCTAGCACGACTGGGCGACGGCGAACGCACTTGCTTGTGCTGTCGTGAAATCGGTTTTGTCTTTCAAACGTTCAACCTGCTGCCGATGCTGACCGCGTGCGAGAACCTCGAGATTGCGCTGCGTCTCGCGGGCGTCCCATCGCGCGAACGTGTTGCACGAGCTCGCGGTCGGGCTGGACGCGCGATGGAAGCATTTGCCGCGACAATTATCGGGCGGCGAACGCCAGCGCGTCGCGATTGCCCGCGCATTCACCAATCGCCCAAAACTGTTGCTCGCCGACGGACCAACAGGGAATCTTAAGGACTTGCTGCCTCCGCAGGCTGACTTTTAGCTACCGTAGGGCGGCGTGATAGTTCCTGCGTTCGATTTTGCCCTGGCGTCTGGTCAGGGCATGTGCCAAGTCGCTTGACAAGCTGCCGAGCGACTCAATACGGGCGAATAATGATTCGCCCCGACAACGCTTGCCTCCGCAGGCAGCCTTCTAGCCGCCGCAGGGCGGCTTTGGGTCGTTGTCGCAAGCGTTCACGCCTTTTGCGGTTTTGAGGAGTACCAAGCCTTATGCGTGAACGCTTGCGATGGCAGCGGTTTCAACCGTCCGTGCCTGACTTTGCACATGCCCTGGCGTCTGGTGTAGCCCACTTGACAAATGGGCATTTGCAGTGTATAATCCATTCTAGAATAGTCAATATTGACTATTCAGGATAGACTATGGATCACACTTTATTGCTCTTGGGCTTGATCAAGCTTCAAGCCATGCACGGCTATCAATTAAGCGATTTACTCGAGCGTCGCCTCAAGTATCTGACCGATCTCAAAAAACCTACGCTCTATCATCTGTTGGCAAAGCTCGAGGTAGCGGGTTTGATCGTCCCGCGCGTGTCGCGCCAGGGCAATCGTCCCGAGCGACACACGTATCGGTTGACCCCAGCGGGTGAGCGCGAATTCCGCCAACGCTTGCAACGCAATTTGCAGGACGCGCCCGCCACGTACTTTGACGATGACATCGGCTTGCTCTTTCTCAGTGAAATTTCTGTTGCCGAAGCGCGTGCTTGTCTTGCTCAGAAACGCGCCGGGGTGGCGAAACGTCTTGCTGAGATTGAACGTGCGGTGGCTGCGCACCAACCCGGGACACCCGCCTACTATACCCTGCGCCATCATCAGCTGCATCTCCAAACGGAACGGGCTTGGTTGGATGAATTGCTCGCCCAATTGGGAAGACGCCTGGTACGCCAGAATATTCTCGACTGTCTCAGCGCGCTAGATGAGAAGGAAAAAATCAAACAAGCAGATTGAAAAGAAAAAAGGAGGCTTTGAACATGGTATTGCTGTTTCACTCGGTTATACGCTGGGTGATTGTACTAGTCGCCATCATTGCGGGCAGCAAGTTTGCTCTCGGCTGGTGGCGACAAGCGCGGGTTCAACAGTTGGATCGTGGTTTGATGTCGGGCTTTGCCTTTCTCATGGATTTTCAGGCGGCTTTAGGAGTATTCCTGCTGGTCGTGGCGGGGCTAGGAGGCGTCGGTTTTCCGCTGTAGCGGCTGGAGCACGGTTTCACGATGATCGTGGCGGTGGTGATTGGCCATATGCCGGTGCTGTGGTGCTCTAGCGACCAACCGACGACGCTACGCAACAACTTGTTCGTGATCATTGCTGCCCTGGCACTGGTATTCCTTGGTGTGGCGAGGTTGCCGGGCAGCTGGTCGCGTTAAAAACACACGTGGAGGATTGCCTATGGAATCAAAAGCACGCCAAATTCTGCTAGTGCTCTTTGTGGGTGTATTGATGGGTGCGCTGGATATTGCCATCGTTGGACCGGCGCTACCGACAATTCGCAATGCCTTTGGCGAAGATGACCGCGCGATGGCTTGGGTGTTTACCACGTACGTTCTTTTTAATCTCATCGGTGTACCCCTGATGGCCAAACTCTCCGATACCTTTGGTCGCCGTGCGATTTACATCCTTGATGTCGGGCTCTTTGCCATCGGCTCGTTAATCGTGGCACTCTCGCCGCAACTGAATGTCTTGCTGGTGGGACGTGCTCTGCAAGGGCTGGGGGCGGGAGGGATCTTCCCGGTCGCCAGCGCCGTCATCGGCGATACGTTCCCGCCGGAAAAACGTGGTAGCGCGCTGGGCTTGATTGGCGCCGTGTTCGGTATCGCCTTCCTGTTGGGTCCCCTGCTGGCTGGGGTGATGCTTGGATTGTTGAGCTGGCACTGGTTGTTTCTCATTAACCTTCCGATAGCCATGCTCTTGATGGGTATGGCTTGGCGTCTCTTGCCCTCCACGCGTCTGACACGGTCTTTCCAGTTCGATTGGCCGGGAATGATCACACTGAGCGTTGCCCTCGCCGCTTTAACTTTTGCTGTCAATCAACTGGACACCACCCAACTGATGACCAGTCTCGTTTCTGGAAATGTTTTTCCCTTTGTGATGCTGGTTGTCGTTCTGTTTCCGCTCTTTCTCTGGATAGAAACGCGTGCTGTGAATCCGATTGTGCAACCCGCCTTGCTGCGCATGCCCCAGGTCATCGTTATTGCGCTGGTGGCGCTGGGCGCGGGTGTGAGTGAAGCCGCGGTGGTGTTTGTGCCTACGCTGGTGGTCGAAGCGTTTGGGGTCTCTAGTGCCTCCGCCAGTTTTATGCTCTTACCGGCCGTGTTAGCCATGGCTGTCGGCTCGCCGACGGCAGGACGACTGTTGGATCGTGTCGGCTCGCGCCTAGTTCTCTTTATTAGTACGGTGTTGACGACCGCTGGTTTAGGTGTGACTGCACTGCTGGGTACGCAATTACTCTTTTTTTACGTTGCCATATTGCTTGCCGGGCTTGGGCTGGGGGGCTTGCTCGGCGCGCCGTTACGCTATGTGATGCTCAACGAAGCGCCGCTATCGCAACGCGCTGCGGCGCAGGGGCTTCTCACCCTCCATACGAGCATCGGTCAACTGATTGGCGGCGCAATGGTAGGTGCAGTCGCTGCATCGTTTGGTGGGGGAGTCAAGGGCTATGCCCAAGCTTTCCTTACGGTTGGCTTGGTCATGGCAGTACTAAGCTTGCTGACGCTACGTCTCAAAGGGCGCGCAGAAGAAATGGCGACGGCGCGTGCGAATCAGGCAGCACCCAGCGTGCTAATGAAATAAACAAGAAACCAGGGTTCTTGCAGTAGCTGGATCGCTGGCTACTCCACCGTCAAAACCGTGCACGTCATGCAACGCCGCGAACAAGCCGTTCAACGGAGCCGCCATTTCTTGGATGATCGGCGCGAACGAGCATCTGAATGGTGACCGTGGAAAATCATCCGTACGCGCTGGACCGTGCGCTGCTCGCGCGTATCCGCCGGCTGATTCTCGCCGAGCGCGCGCTCTTGCGTGATCTGATTCAAAACGCGCCGGTGGAACGCGCCCGTCGCAACGCGGAAACACTCTATCAACTCTCTGCCACCTGGGAGCCGCTATTGAATCGCGGGTTGGGCAAGTAAGAATTAGAAACCAGGTTTCTGCAAGGAACCTGGTTTCTTTATCGGCAGTAGTACCGCTATTGGTACCTTTTTCCTATGTGCTATCTTCTTGCCTGGACTTACGTTATCACAAGTGGAGTGATCGCACGAGAAATTCTCGCCAACGACAGAATCGGAGGACAAGACGATGCGCACCTTCGACCGCGCGTTACACTGCTTGAAACACCCTGCGACCGTCGCGAGCATCGCTTTGCTCGTCGTCAACGATCACATCCTCAAGTCGCTTGCGCCGTCGTGGGTTACCGGCAAATTGAGCGATTTTGCCGGGTTGTTCTTCTTCCCGTTTCTGCTCGCCGCCGCGCTCAGTCCAATCACGCGACGCGCCGGCGCGCTCGCGTTCACCATCACTGCCGCGTGGTTCACGCTCGTCAAGACGAGCGCGTAGGGAATCGCGTTGACGCAAGCCGCGCTCTATCCCATCCTGAGCTATCGTGTGCCCATCACGCTCGACCCCACCGACCTGATCGCGCTCGTTGTGCTCGTTCCCGCGTGGCGTTTGTGGAATCAGCCGATAACGCCCCAACCCGACGCGCGCGCGTGGCTCATGCTCAGCGTCGCGTCACTGGCGGCGCTGGCAACATCGCCTCTCCCGTACGAACGCGTCGTGCGCGTGATGGGAGATGGTCAAGTCATCTACGCGCCTCGTGCAGCAGCACACTTCTATCCAACGAACGCTAACGCTACTCAGTCAGGACGGCAGACGCACGTGGCAAGAAACGCACAACGCACCCAGCATACTCGCGGAGGATGTGACCCTGCCGCGCATCGTCTGCGAATCAACCCAGCCCAATCTCTGTTACCGAATCGCGCAAAAGGAGCAAGTGGAGGAATCGCGCGACGGCGGCAAGACCTGGCGTATCGCGTGGAGTATCCCACCCGGACGACGCGCGTACATGGAACGCGTAGGGAGCGGTGCGCCAAGTAGAAGAATTGATATGGGACCGTACGATCTCGCGCTGGTAGGACCACCCGGGACGAACGGTTTGCACACACTCGTCGTCGCGATGGGCGATCAAGGGATATTGGTTCGCACTCCCGAAGGCGCGTGGGAACGCTACGGCGTGTGGGCAGCCAAGCCCACTCCTTTTGCCGCCGAATTTGGTCTCTATAGCATCATCGAACTTCCATTGCGTCTTTTCGGCGAAGTGATTATGTGTTTGGTCGCAGGAGTGCTTGTCATGTTGTTCTTGTTGCTCACGAACAGGTCTGCTGTCAAAGCCAGCGCTGGCGCAACGCTTCGCAGTATCGCACTCGGCTTTGCCGTTGTTCCTGCCGCGTTCATCCCGTTCGCGCTGTGGGCGCTGGGTGTCATCGCCGAGTACAGCCTCGCGCTGGTGTGTGCGCTAGGTATTGCGCTGGGCTTGACTGCGCTTGGCGTCGCACAAGCGCGCTGGCGTCCGCGCGGTAAAGCGGGCTAGTCACATAGTCGCCTAGTCGTGTAGTCACTCGACTATCCGACTACTCGACTATTCGACTAGTTGACTATCCGACTAATCCAAGCCAACGGCTCCCGCGCAGCGATTTCAATCGCGGGGATTCTTGAAGGAGTTGCTCATGGGCATAACCGCTCGCCACGACGGATGAAAATGGAGGACGTAGGGCAGATTTTCAAATTTGCCCTACATTAAGGAGACAAATGAAACGGCTCGTCATCTTCGTCGCTCTCGCGTTTCTGATAGCAGCGTGCAATGTATTGCCGCCCGCGACAATCACACCCCAACCGCGTGCCACGAACACCCTCCGCATTCCGGACGATGTGCCAACACCGCCTACGTGCGGCAACAAGGTGTGCGATTCGCCATGGGAAAACCCGTGGACTTGCCCGGACGATTGCCCCAAACCAACGAGCGTGTTACCGATAGCGACCGTCACGCCCGTGCCGGCACCGCCCTCGCGCGAGCCACCAAAAACGTTGCCGCCGAGAACGCCGCCGCTTCGTCCAACCGAAGCGCCGCCCGCGCCGGCAACGTCTGCCATTGGCACAGGTATCGTTGTGTCTGGCAAGTACTTGATGGCGTTTCACGCGTGCGACACCGCAACGACCGATTGCCACGATCCGCGTAATCATCGCGTTTATCTCGCGCAGAGCGACGATGGCGCAGCGTGGCAGATCGTCCCCGGCTGGCAATCGTTTGCTGGCTCGGTGCCAGACGTGATTCGGCGCGGCAACACGCTCTACATTTTCACGCCGGGCAATGTCGCGCGCTATCGCTTTGACACGCGCACACTCGAGGCGCCGCGTCAAGTCACAATCAACGGACTGGACGGCAACGTGGGCTTTGTGGATCCATCACCCACGCTCGACAATCAGGGGCGTATCGTGCTGGTCTTCCTCGTCTCCGAACCGGGCAAGGGCGATCCGGCGGGCTGCGCGCCGGGGGAGACGACCTGCGTCAAACATTTTCGCTCAGCCACCGAAGTCGCCGGCAGCGATGGCACGCAATTCGCGCTGGACGCGGGCGACCGCG
>DAOTYB010000015.1:0-1765 GCA_034435315.1 Anaerolineae bacterium
GGGGGGATCGCTGTAATTGGCGTAAAAGCATTCGCGAACAGCCAATACATCGGAAAGAGAGCGACCACGGTTGTAAAAATCAAAAAGAACCACGCGAGGACTTTGCCGAGAGTGAGTTTTTTCATCGTCCTAGTACTCCACATCACTTTGTAAAGCGCGGAATTGAAATACAGCAACCGTTGCAATCATCACGAACAACACGAATGCCTGTGCAGAGGCAACTCCAAAATCAAAGTCCTTGAAACCATTGTTGTATATCTGGGTAACGATAGTTTGTGTCGAGTTGGCGACGCCGCTGGGGACCATCACATAGATTCGTTCAAACACTTCGAAACTGGCGATCGTGTACAACACGACCAGATACAAGGTAGTGGACTTGATGAGGGGTACGGTGATATACCACCAGCGTTGAAGCGCGTTCGCGCCGTCAATTTCGGCGGCTTCGTAGAATTCGTTTGGAATGCCGTTCATCGCCGCGCTGTAGAGCACGACCGCCGTTGCGGGAATGGTGAGCATCGCGGAGAGTGTGACACTACCCAGTGCTATGTCGGGGTCGGATAGCCAGCGCAATGGGGCAAAGCCAAACAAGCGCAACAGGTAATTAGCAAAACCCCATTGTCCATTAAAGATGTACGCCCACGTCATACCAATAATGATCGCGCTAGTCACGGCGGGCAAGTAATATGCTGCGCGGAAAAAAGTCCGCCAGCGATGGCTCAGGGGTTGAATCAGACTCGCCAGAATCAATCCGACGAGAATGTTGGTGGTTACAGTAAAGACCGTGTAGAACAAAGTGTTGCGAATGGCAGTGACAAAAATACCATTGAGCATCGTAAAGGCTGTAACATAATTAGCATATATCGGATCTACCCACTGTCCCCCGCGCACGAGACTGTACTTTTGGAAGGAGATAATGAATGCCCACACCACAGGTATCAGGGTAAAGACGATAAAGGTTGTCATGCTGGGCAAGATGAATGCATAAGCCCAGCCGTACTTGCGAATAAAGTCACGAATCGCGCGCATACTACTCCTGAGAGGTAAATAGTGTGATGCGTGATGCGCGAATCAGTCGCGTATCACGCATCACATACCGCGTACTTTACTTGGACTGCAGTAACTTTTCTGCCTCTGGCGCGATCTTTTTCATTGCTTCTTCGGGTTTAATCTTGCCAAAGAGGATGTTTTGATATTCGGGATGGAACAACCGTGTGAATTTAGCCCACTCGGGAACGAGAGGGGTCACCCACATATCAGGTAGCATCGGGATGAACTTGTCTAGCGGGTCCACCACTTTGACCGATTTGCGCGCGCCGGGCGCGAGGTAAAAGCCGGTAGGCACGTTCGAGCCGGGTGGGACATCTTCTTGTACTTCACCACTGGTCAGATAGCGCGCCAGATCCATTGCGGCTTGGCGTTTGACACTGTCTTTGATTTTCGCGACAGCAATCAAGCCCACGGCACCAACGGTCAGTCTGTTCCCATTGACCGTTGGATGGGGATAGATTTCAAAGTTAACGTTAGCACCTTTGAATGCTGCCGCGGGTCCTGTCGCGTCCACGATCATCGCGAACTGTTTGTTCTGAAAGCCACCTTTGACATCGGAATCCTTCTGTGCGCCAAAATCGGGTGGTGTCACTTTGTGGACGAGTGCCAGATCGGCAAAGCGTTGCAAACCCTTGTACGCCGCGGGGCTGTTGAAGCCGAATGTGCCATCCTTGCCGATTGGACGAACACTCGGATCTTCGATCATCCACAGTCCCCA
>DAOTYB010000016.1:0-17146 GCA_034435315.1 Anaerolineae bacterium
GTGCAATTCGGCGGTGGCTTGCGCGACCTGACGAGTATCGAAGCGGCATTTGCGCGCGGGGTCGCGCGCGTCGTCATCGGCACGGCAGCGGTCGAGAATCCGCAACTCGTGTCGGATGCGATAGCGCGTTTTGGCGCGGAGCGCATCGTCGTCGGCATTGACGCGCGCGATGGAATGGTGGCGACGCGCGGCTGGCGCACCCAATCTCCAATCTCCGATCTCGAACTCGCCAAGCAGATGCGCGCGCGCGGCGTTACGCGCATCGTTTACACCGATATTGCGCGCGATGGAATGTTGCGCGGGATGGACGCGGATGCCATCGCGCAACTGGCGCGCGCGGCGAACGTCTGTGTCATCGCGTCGGGCGGCGTGGCGAGGGTGGACGATGTGCGCGCGTTGTGCGCGTATCGCGAGATCGAAGGCGTGATCATTGGGCAGGCGTTGTACACGGGCGCGGTGTCGTTGCGGGAAGTACTCAATGTTCAGTGTTCAGTGTTCGGTGTTCAGTGTTCAGAGACGGAAAAAGCCGAACTGTTTGCTGGGGATGAGTACCGCGTCCTGCGCGACTCCACCGCCGAATACTTTGAATACTGAACACTGGACACTGAATACTGGAACTTATGCTTGCCAAACGGATCATCCCTTGCCTTGATGTCAAAGACGGTCGCGTCGTCAAAGGTGTGAATTTTGTGCAACTGCGTGATGCCGGCGATCCGGTGGAACACGCGCGCGCGTACGATGCCGCTGGCGCGGATGAACTCGTCTTTCTCGACATTACCGCCTCGTACGAACAGCGCGACATTTTGCTCGATGTGGTGCGCGCGGTCGCCGATCAAGTGTTCATCCCGTTTGCCGTCGGCGGTGGCGTGCGTACGCTCGACGATTTTCGCGGCATTCTGCTCGCGGGCGCGGACAAGGTGGCGATTAACACGGCGGCAGTCGAAAATCCCGCGCTCCTCACCGCCGCCGCCGAAAAATTCGGCTCGCAGTGCGTAGTCGTGGCGATTGATGCGAAGCGACGGAAAACGGAGGACGAACGACGAACGACGGAGGACGAACGACGAACGACGAATGACGAACGGCGAACGACGAACGACGGAAAGCCTGCGTCCTTCGTCCTTGCTCCTTCGTCTTCCTGGGAGGTGTACATTCACGGCGGACGCACCCCGACTGGCAAAGATGTGATTGAATGGGCGCGTGAAGTTGAACGATTGGGCGCAGGTGAAATTTTGTTGACGAGTATGGATCGCGATGGGACACGCGATGGGTACGACATCGAACTTACGCGCGCGGTGGCAGACGCCGTTTCGATTCCGGTGATTGCGTCGGGCGGCGCGGGACGCCTGGAACATTTCGCCGAAGCGATTCTCGAGGGACACGCGAGTGCAGTCCTCGCGGCGAGTCTGTTTCACTTTGGCGAACTGACCATCGCGCAGGTGAAAGAGTATCTAGCAAGGCGTGGTGTGGCAGTGAGAAGATGAGAGAGAGGGAGACAAGGTGAGTGGGAGACTTGCCGTTTTCACGTGCTCCCATCTCGAACGTGAGGAAAAAATGAGCAGCGAGATCAATTGGGACGCCAGCGGCCTGGTGCCGGCAATTGTGCAAGATGCGACGACGAAGCAAGTGCTGATGCTCGCGTATATGAACGCGGAATCGCTTGCCAGGACGATGGAGACGGGCTTGGCGACTTTTTGGAGTCGGCGGCGCAAAAAATTATGGATGAAAGGCGAAACCTCGGGCAACGTTCAGCGGGTGCGCGAAATTCGTTACGATTGCGATAGCGATGCCATCTTGTTGCTGGTTGAACCGGCGGGACCCGCGTGCCACACCGGCGAGGTGAGTTGTTTTTATCGGAGTCTTGGGACGACAAAGGACGAATGACGAATGACGAACGACTTTTGTCCTCCGTCCTTCGTCTTTCGTCGAGGAAACAGCAATGAGCGACATTTTGCATCAACTCTATGCGCGCATCGAATCGCGCAAGGTCAACCCACCGCCGGGTTCATACACGGCAAAACTGTTTGCAGCGGGCGAGGACGAGATCGTCAAGAAAATCGGTGAGGAAGCCATCGAAGTCATCGTCGCGGCAAAAGGACAAGGTGATGAACGCATCGTGGCAGAAACTGCCGATTTGATTTATCACACGCTGGTGCTGCTTGCCGCGCGCGGGATTGCCTGGCGCGCGGTGGAAGAGGAACTGAAACGACGGTTCCGTTGAACGCAAATTTTAAGGCGCGCGAATATTGACACGCGACAATGATAGTGTTATATTCTGCTCGGAAAATTTTTGACGACATCAAACGGATGGACGACGAAACCGGCGATTCACAACGGCAAATGGCTGTTTGCGTTTGGCGTGAGACCTCGCGCACGCTTTGGTTCAAACCGCTCGCGCTCTGCGGGAGGGAATGAATCCAGCGCGCGCTTTTTCTTTTCCCTCCCAGAGACGTGAGCGGGAGGGTTTTTGTTACTCTTCAATCAAACGGAGGAAAACAATGACAACCACCTGCCCTGAGTGTGAAGGCGAAATCACACTCGACAAACCCCTGCGCGGCGAAATTATCATCTGCCCCGATTGCGGTGTCGAACTCGAAGTGATCAACGAGAATCCCCTGACACTCGATCTGGCACCGCAAGAAGAAGAAGACTGGGGCGAGTAACCACAACCTGCAACCTTAAACTTAACCCGCAACCTGAAACTTGAAACCTGAAACTCTGGAGGAGAAGTGAAAATCGGTGTACTGTACTCGCGCGTCCGCGCAGAAGAAAAACTATTGTTCGAAGCCATGGACGCGCGCGGTATCCCTTACGACAAGATTGACGATCGCCAAGCCCAATTCGATTTGAGCAACCCCGGCGCCTGGCGCGACTATGACGTGATTCTGGAACGTTGCATCAATCACTCGCGCGCGCTGTACGCGCTCAAAATCTTGAACGATTGGGGCGTGCCCACTGTCAACACGGCGTACGTGGCAGATGTGTGTGGCAACAAACTCGTGACCTCGTCGCAACTGGTCAAGCATGGTGTGCCCACCACGCGCATCAAAGTCGCGTTCACACCTGAATCGGCTCTCTGCGCGATCGAAGAGTTGGGATACCCCGTTGTGCTCAAACCCGCCATCGGCTCGTGGGGGCGATTACTTTCCAAAATCAATGACCGCGAAGCAGCAGAAGCCGTGCTGGAGCACAAGGAGATTCTGGGCTCGTACCACCACTCGATTTTTTACATCCAGGAGTACATTCGCAAGCCGGGGCGCGACATTCGCGCGTTCGTGGTGGGCGACGAGACAATCGCCGCGATCTATCGCCATTCCGAACACTGGATCACAAACACCGCGCGCGGTGGTCAAGCCGTCAACTGTCCCATCACACCAGAACTCGACAAACTGTGTGTGGCTGCCGCCAGAGCCGTGGGTGGTGGCATCGTCGGCGTGGATTTGCTGGAAGATCCCCAGCGCGGCTTGCTGGTCAACGAAGTCAACTACACCATCGAGTTTCGTAACAGCATCGTCTCCACCGGCGTGGACATTCCTAATCGCATCATTGACTATGTGCTTGCCGTGGGTCGCGGTGAAATCAAAGTACTGTGATTTTCGATTTTGGATTTTTGCCGTCAGAACACCCTGTCGCAAATCGGCAATCGAAAATAGGAGAGGGCATGTCGCTCGAGTCGTTCAATATCATCGAATCCACCTTGCGCGAAGGGGAACAATTCGTCGGCGCGAACTTTACGACGGACGATAAATTGCGCATTGCCGACGCGCTCGACGAGTTCGGTGTCGAGTACATCGAGTTGACTTCGCCGGCGGCTTCACCACAAAGTTTTCAAGATGCTAAATTGATTGCGCGGCGCGGCTTGCGCGCCAGAGTACTGACGCACGTGCGCTGTCATATCGACGATGCAAAACTCGCGCTCGATACCGGGGTGCAAGGAATTGATCTGGTGATCGGCACGTCGTCGTACCTGCGCCAATTCAGTCACGGCCTGGCGATGGAACAGATCATCGAGCGCTCTGTCGAGGTGCTGCGCTGGATTCGCAGTCAAGCCCCCAACATCGAGTTGCGCTTTAGTACCGAAGATTCGTTCCGCAGCGAAGAAGCCGATTTGTTTCGCGTCTATCTCGCCGTAGATCAAGTCGGCGTGAACCGCTTTGGTATCGCGGACACCGTAGGCATTGCAACGCCGCTGCGCGTGTATCAACTGGTCAGTAGTTTGCGTCGTCTGGTCAAAGCCGATATTGAATTTCACGGGCACAATGATTCGGGCTGCGCGATCGCGAACGCGGTCACCGCGCTCGAAGCCGGCGCCACGCACATTGACACGAGCATTCTCGGCATCGGCGAACGGAACGGCATCACTCCGCTCGGTGGATTTATTGCACGAATGTATGCGCTCAATCCTGCCCTCGTGCGCAAGAAATACAAACTGAAAAAACTGCGCAAACTCGATGAGATGATCGCAAATATGGTCGGTGTAGGCATCCCATTCAACAATTACATCACAGGCATCACGGCGTTTACGCACAAGGCTGGCATCCACGCCAAAGCGATTCTGAATCAACCCGAAACGTACGAAATCTTGAATCCCAGAGATTTTGGTTTGACGCGCTATATCAGCATCGCGCACAAACTGACCGGCTGGAACGCGATCAAAGATCGTGCCGAGCAGTTGGGCTTGACCCTGACCGATGAGCAAATCAAAGAGGTGACCGCGCACATCAAAGCCCTCGCTGATCAAAAGAAACTCGACCTCAACGATGTGGACGAATTGCTGCACCGCTGGGCGAATGGCGCGAATGAAATGACGAATGACAAATGACGAATGACGAATGACGAATGACAAATGACGAATGACAAATGACGAATGACGAATGAGCAAATGACAAATGTGCCAAACGCAATACGCAATACGCAATACGTGAAACATGATGCGTGAATCAAAAATCGAAAATCAGAAATCGCAAATGGGCAAGACGTTCGCCGAAAAAGCCCTCGCGCGCGCGGCAGGATTGAACGAGGTCGTCGCCGGGCAAATCGTGGATGCGGTGCCCGATGTGGCGCTCTCGCACGATAACACCGCCGCCATCATCAAAATTTTTCGTGCGCTGGGGGTTGCGCGCGTCAAATTCCCTGAACGTCTGGTCATCGTGCTTGATCACGCCGTCCCCGCGCCAACCACACAACACGCGACGAATCACGCGGAGATTCGCCAGTTTGTCGCGGAACAAGGCCTCGAAAATTTTTTCGATGTGGGGCGCGGCATCTGTCACCAGGTCGTGAGCGAACACGCGCTCGTCTTGCCGGGGCAACTGATTCTGGGCGCGGATTCGCACACCACGCACTATGGCTGGCTGGGCGCGTTTGGCGCAGGAATCGGGCGCAGCGAAATGGCAGCCATCTGGGCGACCGGCGAATTGTGGTTGCGCGTGCCCGAATCCATCAAAATCATCGTGGAAGGCGAACTGCCGCGCGGCGTCACGTCCAAAGACCTGTGCCTGAAAATCATCGGCGATCTGGGTGCAGACGGTGGCTTGTACGCTTCGGTGGAATTCGATGGCAGCGCGATTTCCAAAATGTCTATCGAATCGCGAATGGTCATCCCGAATATGATGGCAGAGTTTGGCGTGAAGAATGCGTACCTGCCGCCGGATGATGCTGTGTTCGAATGGCTGGCGCGCCGCAAGATTTCAGATTTCAGATCTCAGATTTCAGATTCTCAATCGGCAATCTACAATCTAAAATCTAAAATTGCAAACGGCGCGCTTTATCCTGATGCCGATGCAACTTATGCGGCGATTCATCGTTACGATGCCGCGCAACTCGAGCCGTACGTCGCGTGTCCGCATCGCGTTGACAATGTGAAACCGCTCTCAGCGGTACGCGGAACGCGCATTCAGCAAGCCTTCATCGGCACCTGCACGAACGGACGCCTTGAAGATCTGGCAGCGGCAGCAGAAATCTTGCGCGGCAAGCACGTCGCGCGTGGCACGCGTCTCATCGTCATCCCGGCATCGGCGCAGGTGTTGAGCGATGCGATTGCGCGCGGTTACGTCCAGACATTTCTCGACGCGGGCGCGGTGATCGGCGTGCCGGGGTGTGGTCCGTGTATGGGCAATCATCTGGGCGTGCCGGCGCCGGGCGAAGTGACCCTCTCGACGGCGAATCGCAATTTTCGCGGACGAATGGGAACGCGCGAGGCGGAGATTTATCTGGCGAGTCCTGCTGTGGTCGCCGCGAGCGCGATCGCTGGCGCGATTGCAGATCCGCGCGAGGTGTGACGATGCCTTTTGAATTTCAACGACTCGAAATCCCCGACCTTGTGCTCGTGCGAGTAACGCGCGCGCGCGATGCGCGCGGTTTTTTCCGCGAGGTGTATCTCCGCGAGGAATTTATCGCGCAGGGGATTCCACCGTTCGTGCAAGATAATCATTCCTATTCGACGCGCGGCGTGGTGCGCGGGTTGCACTATCAAAAGCATCCCAGAGCGCAAGGCAAATTCATCATCGTTATACACGGCGAAATTCTCGATGTGGCAGTGGACATCCGCCAGGGTTCGCCAACGTACGGGCACTGGGTCGCGCAAATTCTTTCCGCCGAAAACGGCTGCGCGCTCTACATTCCCCCCGGCTTTGCGCACGGCTTTAGTGTGCTCAGCGATTCTGCCGATGTGTTGTACAAAGTCACCGCCGAGTACGCGCCCGAGTTGGATCGCGGCATTCGCTGGAACGATCCCGATCTGGCGATTGATTGGCGTGTGCGCGAGCCCATCGTTTCGCCCAAAGACGCACAGTTGCCTTTTTTGCGCGAGGCGGATAACAATTTTGTGTTTCCTATGCGCGAGTGAGCGCGAAAGTAACGCGAAAGGTAACCGTTCAGGTGTCATTGCGAGGAGCGTTTTTTGCGACGAAGCAATCTCCGCGTTACGATCTGCGGTGGACAACGTTGGGGATTGCTTCGCAGAAATCGCTCGCAATGACAGAGCGGGCTGAACGGTTACCGCGAAAGGAAACGCGAAAGGGCGCGAAACAAGGAGCAAACCATGTCAGCATACGTCATCGTGGATATTACCATTCACGATCCTGTCGGGTACGAAGAGTACAAAAAACTTGCGCCGCCAGCGGTTGCGGCGTACGATGGCAAGTACATCGCGCGCGGTGGCAAAGTCGAAACACTCGAAGGTGACTGGTCGCCCAAACGATTGGTCATTCTGGAGTTTCCGACGGTGGAGCGCGCCAAACAGTGGCTCAATTCCGAAGAGTATCGCGCGGCGCGCGCGCTGCGGCACCAGACCGCGACGACGCAGATGATCGTCGTCGAGGGTGTAAGTACGTGACGATCTTGCCACCTATCACGCGCACGGGCGCAATGTGCGTCGTTCTCTCGGAAGACCGCCGGCGCGTCTTGCTGCTGCGCCGTGAAGTGTTTGTGCTGTGGGATTTGCCTGGCGGCGGCATCGAACCCGACGAAGAGCCGGCGGAAGCCGCGGCGCGCGAGACGCGCGAAGAATCGGGCTATGCTGTTGCCATCGAACGATTCGTCGGCACGTATCGTTGTCAATCGGTGTACGGCGCGGGCGATCAATTGACGTACGTTTTTCGCGCGCGTGTGACCGGTGGCACACCCAAACACATCGGTCTGGAAACACTGGGCTTGCGCTGGTTTCCGGTGAACGCGCTGCCGCGTGGCGTCGAGCCGTTGCAACGTCAGATGATTGCGGACGCGCTCGCCGATTCACCCAAACCGGTCGAACGCCGCATCGAGTTCGCGCGCTGGAAACTGTACCCCGCGCGCGTGATTTTCTTCATTATGCGCGTGCGCAACATCACCGCGCGGCGATTGTTGAAATGGTGGCGAACACGGTAGGACAAATTTAAAATTTGTCCCACATTCCTGAGGAATAGAATGAAATTACGCGGTCGCGTGTGGAAATATGGCGACGACGTGAACACCGACGTTATTTTCTCCGGCAAGTACACCTACACGGTGACCGACCCGCAGGAACAGGCGCAACACGCGCTCGAAGATTTGGATCCAACTTTTGCACGTTCTGTGCAAGCGGGTGACATTATCGTCGCGGGGAAAAACTGGGGCAATGGTTCATCGCGCGAACAAGCGGCAACGTGCTTGAAATACGCGGGCATTCGCGCCATCATCGCTAAATCGTTCGCGCGGATTCACTTTCGCAATCTAGTGAACAATGGCATTGTGCCGATTGTGTGTCCGCGCGCGGTGGACGCGATTCAACACGGCGAGACGATCGAAATCAATCTCGACGCGCACACGATTCACTGCGCGGCAGGCACATTCGATTTTCCGCCCCTCTCGCCGACGCTGTTGATGATTATCGAAACCGGCGGCTTGATTCCGATGCTACGACGTAAACTCGGCACGGAACATTTGCCAATCCCGGAAATAAAATCATGGGGCGAATGACTCGTCAAAGCAATAATCGAAAATCAGAAATCGAAAATCGAAAATGTACAGAATTGCCTGGTTACCGGGAGACGGCATTGGTAAAGATGTGCTGCACGCGGCGCGGGTGGTGCTGGACGCGTTAAAGTTGGACGCGCAGTACATCCCCGCCGACATCGGCTGGGAGTTTTGGTGTAACGAGGGCGACGCGTTGCCCCCGCGCACCATCGAGATTTTGCGCGCGTCGCACTGCGCGTTCTTTGGCGCGATCACTTCCAAGCCCAAAGAGGAAGCGGAAGCGGAACTGGCGCCGCACTTGCGCGGCAAGGGACTGGTCTATCGCAGTCCCATCGTGCGCTTGCGCCAGATGTTCGATCTGTACGTCAACTTGCGCCCGTGCAAAGCGTATCGCGGCAATCCGCTGAACTATCGCGACGATATTCACCTCGTCGTTTTCCGCGAGAACACCGAAGATTTGTACGCGGGGGTGGAATTTTTCCCCTTGTCCGATAACGTGCGCCGCGCGCTCGACGAATCGTCCAGCGCGATGCGCGCGTTTCAAAACGTGTCGTCGAACGAGATGGCGATGACCGCGCGCATCATCACGCAGCGCGGCGCGGAACGCATCATCCGCCGCGCGTTCGAGTATGCGCAGCGGCATCATTTTCCAACCGTGACGCTCGTCGAAAAGCCGAATGTGTTGCGCGAGACAAGTGGCTTGATGACGCGCGTCGCGCGCGCGGTGGCGCGCGATTTTCCGCGCATCGAATTGTGGGAAGCGAACATTGACGCGATGATGATGTGGTTGCTGAAGAATCCGCAGCAGTACGGCGTGCTGGTAACTAGCAACCTCTTTGGCGATATTCTGTCCGACCTGTGCGCGCAACTTGTCGGCGGACTGGGTTTTGCAGCCAGCGGCAACATCGGTGATACGTTCGCGATCTTCGAACCCACACACGGCTCGGCGCCCAAGTACGCCGGGCAAAACAAGGTCAATCCCATCGCGACGCTCCTTGCGGCAAAGTTGATGCTAGACTGGCTAGGCGAAACCGCGCTCGCCACGCGCCTGGAGAACGCCATTGCCACCGTGATTGCCGAAGGCAAAGTGCGCACGTACGATATGGGCGGAACAAACACGACGCTGGAAATGGCGGAGGCGGTGGCGCGTGCACTGTGACGGAAGACGAATGACGGAGGACGAAGGACGGAGGACGAATGACTAGCGATAACACACCGAGCGTCACGGACGCGTTGATCGCGCAGTTGACGCGCCAGCCGTTTGACGAGGAGGCGATTCGACAGGCGATTGCACTGCTACACGCGTCTCTGGCAAGTGACTCGCAGATTGATGACGTGCAGATTGCCCGGCGCGGCGCGCGCGATTGGAAATTTTTTCACACCGTTTACGACAATCTGGTAACGCTAGAAAAAATTCTGGACAAGCACCTTACGCCAGAGCAAGCCCGGCGGGTCTGGCAACGCATCGAATTGATTCAAGCGGAGATGGATCGCGCGCCCAAATCGTTTGGGTGGATGATCAATCAGGTGTTACGAAAACCAACGCAGGTGCCGCGCTAACCATCTATACCTTCAACGGTCGCAAACTTTCATTTTGGTTTGCACAGTACGGTTTGACCCCACTCATCCCCCTGCCCCCTTCTCTCCCCGCGTAGCGGGGAGAGAAGGGGGTGAAGAGGATGAGGTGGCGGGCGGCTTCGCCGCCCGCCACCTCACCCATTCCTCCCTTGATTCCCCTTCCCCACGCCGCTGCGCGGCGTGGGGAAGGGCAAGGCAGGGCTTGTGCAAAGTCAGCCCCTTGTCATTGCGAGCCGCGCAGCGGCGAAGCAATCTCCACACCGCAATAGGGGATTGCTTCGTCGCAAAGACCGCTCCTCGCAATGACAAGCGGAGGCGCGGCTTTGTCAAGCGACTTGGCACACACCCTGACGTTAGGGTGCATTTCGGGGCAAATCTGGGCACATAAATTTGTCGCAACGCAGAGCGATGTCCGCCTGCGCGGACAACATCTTTTGCCGACTCAGGTCGGCATGGCTAGCTGCGACTTGCAGTCGCCCAACTTGCACTATGGCTAACGATGACACAGCGAACATTCCTGACAACCGCTGCGGAGATGACACCAATAGAATTTCCTCTCTGCTCCTGTCGCGCTGACAATCTGACCCGTGCTATCAAGGACAAACACTGTCCAGACGTATTCGCCATAGCCGAGCGTCTGCTCACGGCCCCAGGCAAATTTGCGTTGTGTGCCCACATAAAAAGTTTTTTCCCAGGTCGGTACCGTGATGCGCCGGACAAAGACGGCATAACCATCGCCCTCACGTAAACCTACATCATCCCATTCGAATGTCACCGCAATCATTTCGCGTTTGTGATTGTCGGGTGGCTCGCGCAAATTGATCGCTGGATAGCGCAAGGCAACGGTGGGTGTAAGTGTGGGCGTAGGCGTTGCCGTGGGCGTACTCGTTGCCGTTGGTGTTGGCGTGTTCGTCTGAGTGGGAGTCAGCGTGGGTGTGTGCGTGGGCGATGGGATAACGGTAGGAGTGATGGTCAAAGTGGCGGTAGCCGTAGCAACAATCGGCGTCGGCATAGGCGCAACAGGTGTTGGCGCGACGGGTGTCGTACTGGTGCTACAGCCAGCAAGGAACAAAAGCAGAGACACGATAACAACGAATCGCTTCATGGTTCACCTCGATAAATGGAAGATAACTGCTCAGCCCCGGGTTCGCTCGCCATCGGTTAGAAACCGACGACTAACGTAAGCCGAATGTACTAACAATCGTCCAGAATGTCAAAGACATTCACGAATTCAACTTATCGGCGTTTTGTGATATACTAAGCAAAGTTGTAATTCCATCTGGAGGTTCGCCTTGTTCAGACGTTGGTTGTGTATCATCCTCTTTGCCCTGACCGCCTGCGCGCCGCGCGCGCTGCTCGAAAATGTCCATCTAGACCCTGAAGCGATCTCGCCTTTTGCGGGCAGCCCCAACCAAGCGACAATGATTCGCTACACGTTGAATCGCGAGGCAAGCGTTTCCATTTATCTCCTCGATGCGCACGGGGCACGCCACGATTTTCGCAAAGAACAACCGCGCGCGGCGGGCGCGTACGACGCGTTGTTTGGCGGTGCGATCAACGATCGCGTGCTCCCCGATGGTATCTACACTGTCGTCGTCGAAGCCAGAGACGCGCAGGGACACACCGCGCGCGTGGAAAGAAAACTGACCATCACTCAGGCGGATGCTGCACCACCGGAACTTTTGAGTTTCACTGTTTTTCCGCAATACTTTACACCCAATCAGGATGGTATTGACGATCGCGTCACGATACGCTACTATCTCACCAAGCCGGCGCGCGTGGATGTGTATCTGACCGATGGCAAGACGCGCTACGAGGTGGCAGAAAAACGCACCACGATTTGTGTCAAAGACGATTTGTTCTGCGTGGGTCCGCACGAGTACGATTACGACGGTGGCATTGATTTGCTGGCGACCCCGCCTCCTGATGGAACGTACGATGTGGTGGCAGAAGCGGTGGATGCGGTAGGCAATCGGACACGGCTAACCAAAAAATTGACGATTGCCGAGGGTGGTATTCCGCGCGCCACCATCACCAATTCGGGTGTGGATTGGGCGCCGCTGACAGTGCCCACTTTGCGACTCGACCAGGGTCCCATCATCGTACCGCTGAACGGCACGTTGACGTTCACGGTCACCGTTCAGAATATCGGTCCAGTACCCATTCGCACCAAGGGACCCGAACCGGGCACCATCTACACCACCAGCGAAAACTATAACACCAAACAAGAGTACGCCGAGCCGGGCGTCTGGCGCGTGGGTCTGGATTACGAAGGGAACAGTGTGGGGCGTGCGTATCCCTTTCGCTGGCAACTGGGGTCAAGCAAGGAATTGAAACGCGTGGTGAGGGATGGCAAAGAGTATTTCTACTTGATGCCTGGCCAGCGCGTCACAGTTAGCGGCACATTACGCATCACCGACAAGCCTCCGCGCATCAATACCTATTTCTGGGTCGGTTTGATTCAAGAAGATGTACGCATCGTCGAGGATCGGGTCGAGCCGCGTCTGGTGACGATCGAGTATTGAGACGCACAGGAGAACAGAATGAGCACAGCGTCCTCGTGGTGGTCTTTTTTCCTCGATTGGCTGACAGGCCTCTTTCGTCCCGCGCCGTCGGAACAAGGCGACCTTGTACCCCTGCGCCCACGCGTGTTGATGATAACGTGGAACCCCGTGGTGGATGCTGCGCGCGGAACCACACTCATCAATGCGATGCACTGGAACGATCCTCAACAACTGGCTGCCGCTTACATTGCGGATGTGCGCGAGTGCAGTGATGGGCTGGTAGATTACCAGATTGTGCAGCACATCGAGGTGGACACTTTTCCCGTCAAACAGGATGGTTTTTGCTACACGCCACACGAGTACATCGCGGTTGTGCACCAGCAACGTCCCGCGCATACGCCAGATACCGCCGACTATGACGCGCTCCTCGCGCAATTCGATATTCTGGCGCGCGTGGCGCGCGCGGAGATAGATGAGGTATGGTTGTTTGGGGGACCGTATTTTGGATTCTGGGAGTCCACGATGGGCGGCGCGCACGCGTTCCCTTGCAATAGCGCGCCGCTCATCAACACGCACACGTGCCCACGCCGATTCGTCGTGATGGGGTTTAGTTACGAGCGCGGCGTGGGCGAGATGCTGGAGAATCTCGGTCATCGCGCCGAGGCGATTCTAGGGCGCGTGTTTCGCGCGGAAAGTTTCCTGTACTGGACGTACACCCCCAACCGTGTTCCACCGACCGTCAGCGGTGTCGCGCTCAATCTCTTTGAGCGGTTTTTGTGCTTTGATCAAATTGCGCCGGGCAAGGCGAACGTCGGCACCATTCACTATGCGCCCAACAGCCCCACCGATTACGCCTGGGGCGTGATGACGCCGGTGCTCTCGTGCGCCGACGATTGGCTACATTTCCCCAACCTGCCCACGCCACCCAACTATCGTCCCCTCGATGCGCGCGCGTGGGGGAATGGCGATGCGCGCGCGCATCACAAGTGGTGGCTGGCACACTTGCCCAAAGCCGCCGGCGTGACCAACGGCATCGCCAACAATTGGTGGAAATATTTTATTGATGTCAACCAGCCGATTTTTCAACCGTGAGATGACGCGCCCAGTCGTACGGTTGCCATACCCAAGCCCACATACAACCAGAACAACGTGGCAGAGTGTGGAAATTTCAAGTTGAAGAAATAGTGATCGGTCAAGCCGCCGATCATTGCCCCCAGCACCGCGCCGGCAATCCCCAACAGAATCGGCGCCAGAAAAGGATCGCGCGCGATGCACGTAAACCACGCGCGCGCGACGTTGTGAAAGAACACCCCGAGTGTGATGAGGAACGCGCTCAGCCCCACCAGGCCCATCTGCTCTGCCATCAAGAGATACACACTCGAAACGCCCAGATACGTGTCAATGTCCGGCGAGCCTCCAAACCCCACGCCAAAGAACGGATAGCGCGAAATCAAAATCAGCGCGTCCTTGTATTCCCCCAGCCGCATCTGCGTCGCGCGATCGCGCAACGCAAACGCGTCCGAAAAATGCGCCAGATACTCTTGTGTGACGGGCAAAAACACAAAGACGGTGGCGCTCAACAGGATGAGCGCGAGAATCGGACGATAGCGCACAGTGGAAACGATGATGAGCGCGAGGACAAGCCCCAATAGCGCGCCGCGCGAAAAAGTGAGAATCAAACACACGCCCATCGTCAATGCCATCACCACGGACAGTTGGCGTGGCAACAAAGGACGCTCCGCGACGATTTGCGGCACTGTGAGCGCGGTCACCAGAATCATCAACCCACCCAGCACGTTCGGGTCCACCGAAGTCGAGATGGCGCGCATTGGATTCGTCGGATCGTCTTCGATGAAACGCAGGACGCGGTCGCCGGTCGGATACTTGAAAACGCGCAATGCGGAGAGAATCGTAATCGTCCATTCGCGCGGCAGAATGTAAAAGATGATGCCGAGTGCCGCCGAAACAAATCCTGCAAGCATCAACGCCAGCACCACGCGCCGCAATGATTCGCGCGTGCGTACAATGTTGACAATGACGAAAAAGAATGCTATCGCCGCGAGCACTTCGGCAAACTGACGGAGGACTTGCTGAGTCACCGGCGCGTGCGCCAGACCCGCGAGGAACGAAAAGATCGCGAGAATCATAAACACGAGCACCAGCAGACCCAGCGGCGTCGCGATGAATCCCTCTTCGTCCTGCCGCGTGGCAAGTCGCGCCAGCCAGATGGCAATGACCGCGACGAGCGCGAGATCAAGAAACGTGGGATTGAAGCCGATGTTGAGCGGCAGCGCGCCGAACGGCAACAGCACCGCGACCGCGATCACGGCGTACAACCCAAAATCAATGTTGGAAAGCACAACCAGCGCGGCGAGAATGCCCACCATCGCCGCGAACGGAACGAGCGGGTGCACCAACGCGATGGCGGCGCCACCCGCGAGTGCCAGCACGCCTCCCAACACTATCACTCCAATTTTTGTTCGCTGCGCGGTAAAATCGAGTTGCATTTTTTCACCCTCGGAATCGTTTGACCATTCCCACAAGCATCAGCAAGGTCAGTGTGCCCAGCGTGATGCCCAGCCCCCTCTTCACCGACCACGGATCGAACACAAATTCGACTTGGTGCTCACCCGCTGGCACAAACACCGCGCTCAGCGCAACGTTAGCGCGCTGAATCGGTGTGGCGACACCATCCACGAACGCATGCCAGCCGGGATAATGATAGTTCGCACTCACCACCAGCCAGCCTTCACCGGGCGCGTGGACGCGCACATGCGCGCGTTCGGGAGTGAGGCGTTGAAAATCGGCGGGCGTGGCTGGATGAGACGAAATCGTTGCGCGCGACGACGCATCGGCAAGGTACACCACGCGCCACGCATCGAAATCAGCGGACGCCATTGCCGCGAGCACCTCTTCATCGTCGGGAAGGTGAATCGCTGCGGCGACGAACCACGCGCGCGGCATCGTCGCGTTCAAACGCCAGAGGCGCGTCTCACCATCGTTCATCATCAAGTCGGCATCGGGCAATTCAGTGCGATTGGTAATCACATAGCGTACGTTCAGCAATCGCCACAGGGTCTCTTCGGGTAAACGCTCGCGCAACAGGTCATAGCGCGCCATCTTGAGTGGGCTGATGCCGCCGATTTCTTCCACATCGTACACGATGCCAAAGTGCCCGGGCATCTTACCTTCGTCCACGACGCGAAACACGCCGTCGTCATCCCGAATTGTCTGGATGACGATGTTGCGCGGGTAACGTTCTTGCGGTGTCGCGTTGTACGCTTGCGAATTGATGCTGAACAAATCAAAGACGATGAGCGCGATACTCGCTAGTGCAAAGATGGGCGTCGCGCGCGCCAGACGCAATCGCCACGCGACAAGCACACTCGCCAGAACGAACAGCAAGGTCACGAGTGCGGCGCGATCTCCCAGAAACGCCACGCGTCCCGAAGGTCGTAACGTGCCCGAAAGGTACAGCGTGAAAACGAACATCAAACCGATGACGATGCCGGCGGGTAACAGCGCCCACGCGCGCCGCGCGCGACGTACATCGAGCGATGGATGCGTCAACTCGCGCCAGCCGTACCCTGCCAGCATCGCCAGCGCAAAACTGATGACAAGCGCAAGGCGTTCCTGGCCGCGAAACAGGGCAAAGCCGGGCACAGCAAGGTAAAAGAGCGCGTACGCAAACGCGTAAAACCCAAACGCGACGAGGAGTGAACCGAGCGCGAGGAGCGCCCAGAAAATTTTTTCGCGCGTGCGTTGAACCCACAGGGCAAAAATCGCCAGCCACAACGGTAAAATGCCCACATACAACGGCGATTGAAACGCGCTGACAAAGCCGGGCAAAATCATCTGCAACGGGTCGAGCGTCGGAAACCCGCGCGCGGCTTCTGCCCACGTCATTACCGCGCGCGTCGAAATCATTTGATACTCCAGCGTCGGCACCCACTGCGCGGCGGCGATTCCAGCGGCGATGACGAGTGAAAAGGCAAAACGGGAGAGTGTGTTGCGTGGTGCGTATTGCGTATGGCACGAAATACGCCATACGCAATACCCAAAATAAATCACGCACGCGTAAACCACAAACAAGAACGTCTGCGGATGTCCGGCGAGCGCGGCGATGCCCAGCGTGATTCCCGCTGCGACATAGTCGCGCGTGCCACGTTCGACCGCGCGATCGAGAAAAAAGAGCGCGAGCGGTAACCACGTTGCCGTTTCCAGAATGGCAAGTTGTTGTGGCGGGTAGGAGGTGAGATAACCGCCAAACGTGAACGTGAGCGCGCTCACGAATGCCGCGCCGCGCGCGCTCAGCACGCGTTGCGCGAACAGAAACGTGAACGCGCCCGCGAGAATGAAATGAAAGATCGCTTCGAGTTCCAGATCGAACAGCGTAAAATTCGCGCCGCGCAGCGCAACAACGGCGAGTGTCCACACTAGACTGACGGGATAAAAGATCGCGCTCTGCACATCGGCAAGAAAGGGATGACCGCTGTAGAAATTATCCGACCAGAGCGGCAAGCGTCCCTGCGCGAACGCGCGCGCCGTGTACACCCGAAACGCCCAGAACTGATCGGTGAAATCGCCCGGCGGAAAGACGGCGCGATCCTCCAGGCGCGGTGTGAGAATGCGCC
>DAOTYB010000017.1:0-6141 GCA_034435315.1 Anaerolineae bacterium
CGCGCCGATGTGCAAGCGCGCGATGCTGAACTCGCGACACTTCGCGCTGATGTGCAAGCGCGCGACGGCGAACTCACGACACTCCGCGCCGACCTGCAAGCGCGCGACGGCGAACTCGCCACACTCCGCGCCGACTTGCAAGCGCGCGATGCGGAACTCGCCACGCTCCGCGCCAACCTGCAAGCGCGCGACAGCGAACTCGCCACGCTGCGCGCCGATGTGCAAGCGCGCGATGCGGAACTCGCCACGCTCCGCGCCAACCTGCAAGCGCGCGACAGCGAACTCGCCACGCTGCGCGCCGATGTGCAAGCGCGCGATGCTGAACTCGCCACGCTCCGCGCCAACCTGCAAGCGCGCGACAGCGAACTCGCCACGCTGCGCGCCGAGATGGAAAAGGCAAACGCGCACAAGCAATCATTGCTCGCCGACATTGAGAAATTTACGGCGGACGCAGCGGTTGCCGCGGCGACGATTAAAGCGCTCGAAGGCAAACGCGACAGTTTACGTGCCGACGTCCAGGCGCGCGATGCCGAACTCGCTACGCTACGCGCCGATGTGCAAGCGCGCGACGCCGAACTCGCTACACTCCGCGCCCAGATGGAGCAACTGCGTGCTGATCTGGATGCCGCTGTGCAAGCCAATGCTACTTTCAAGACCCAATTGACCGCGCGGGACACAGAAATCGAAAAACTGCGTGCACAGTTGACCGAGTGTCAGGCGCAACAAGAGGCGTGGCGCGTTCAGGTCGAAAAATTGCACGGTGAACTGCGCGCCGCGACTGAACGCGCCGAGAGCGCTCCCGCTGCGCCGCTGGCGACTGTTGCCCAGATTCGCGCGCGGCGCGAGGATGACGAAACGCCCTACACCGTCGAATGCCCGCAACATCTGTCGGATGTCAAAGGCATCGGTTCGGTGTACGAGACGCGGTTGTACGCCGCGGGTATCGGCAGTTACTGGGAACTGTCACAACTATCGGATGAGGAATTTCAGCAAATCCTCCAACTGACCGATCAACAGGTCAAACGGATGAATCTGCGCGCGATTCGTGCCGAGGCACGTCGGCTGGCGCGTCAAACCAGATCGCTGGGACGTCAATGGGGTGGTCGCCTGCCAGACGATTTTGAACCCTTCGAGGGCATCGGGAAGGTGTACGAAAAGCGTTTGTATGATGCTGGCATTTGCACGTACGAAGCACTGGCGAATGCAACGGTAGAACTGCTGGAAGAAATTTGTCAGGCGCCACGTCGCTTTAAACCCGACTATGCCAGATGGATTCAACAAGCCAGAGAACTGGTGGCGAAAAAAGCACAGCGGCAAACACCCGGAGGTAGCGATGTTGCGTAACAATCGTCCGCGCTATTGGGTAGGTTGGTACGATCGCTGGCATCTGCCTTTGGTGGTACTCCTCATTCTGTTGCTGTGCTGGCTGGGCTACTATGCCTTGCTACCTGCTCAGGTCTCGTTAGCGCTCGCGAATCCAACTGCTCCTCTCGTTTCGACCCAGCCCATCGAGTTGGTAGGTACTGCCCCTGCCAATGCCCTCGTGCGCGTGTATGCGGGTGATAAACTCGTCGGCGAAACGCGCGCGTCAGGCGATGGCACCTTCAAAATCGCGCTCACCGATTCCCCCCGGCGCGCACGTGCTGCGCGGTGTAGTTGAAGTAGGCAGCACGCGTATCGAATCGCCTGCTCTATCGGTGAACGTGAGCGCGCCAGCGGTCGCGCGCGTGCCTACCGCAACGCCTGTCCCACCGACGGCAACGCCTGTACCTCCTACCGCGACGTTGGTTCCGCCAATGCCAACGTTGGTGCCTCCGACTGCCACCGCAGTACCACCAACGGCAACTCCCACCCTTGCGCCCGGCGCATTGCAACGACGCGGCAAAGACAATGCCGAGATGGTGTACATCCCTGCGGGTGAATCTACTGCTGGCGAGGCGCCCGCCGCGCGCACCATCTATCTGGACGCGTTCTGGATGGACAGGTTCGAAGTAACCTATGCACAGTTTCAGCAATTTGTTGATGCTACGGGTTACAAGAGCGAGGCAGAAAAACAGGGATGGGGATTCGAATACGTGGACGCGTGGCGACGCGTGGAGGGAATTTCGTGGCGCGCGCCGCGCGGTGCAGGTAGCATCGTTCAGCCCACGTTGCCCGTCGTCCTCGTCACCTGGAACGACGCACACGCGTACTGTGCGTGGGCAGGCAAGCGTCTGCCCACCGAAGCCGAATGGGAAAAAGCAGCGCGCGGCACCGATGCGCGCGTCTTTCCGTGGGGCAATCAATGGGACGGCACACGCTTGAACTTTTGCGATGCGAATTGTGCCTATGCGTGGAAAGATGCCAGCGTGAACGATCGATACGCCGAAGCCGCGCCCGTGGGCAGTTATGCTGCGAACGCAAGTCCGTATGGCGTTTTGGATTTAGCCGGCAATGTGTGGGAGTGGGTCGCCGATTGGTTCGATGCCGATTATCCCAGAACGATGCCGGCGCGCAATCCCACCGGTCCGGCGACGGGACAACTCAAGGTGTTGCGCGGCGGTGCGTGGAGCATTGATGCCTCCTACGCGCGCGCCACGAGCCGCTTGGCTCAGATGCCAGAATACTGCGAGCGCAGTGTCGGTTTTCGCTGTGCGCAATAAAAAACGCGCATTTGCTTTCTAAACTCACTTGTGCTACAATGGCTCTGCCTAAAAATGCTACCGCTTGGATCGCGACCGCGACCGAGACGGGTTGAACAGGCACGCGCACGCCTCGCGCCTCTCGACTGTCTGGGTCGAGAGGCGTTTTTGTTTGACAGCCGTGGACACGCTGATTCGCCTCGAAAATGTGCATCACACCTACACAAGCACACCGCCCATCGCAGCGCTGCGTGGCATTGACCTGACGATTCGCGCTGGCGAGTACGTTGTCATCATCGGCGCGAATGGGTCGGGCAAGTCCACGCTGGCGCGTCATCTCAACGCGCTGCTCGTTCCCACGCGCGGCAATGTGTGGGTTGATGGGCACAACACGCGCGATGCCAGCGCGCGTCGCGCCATTCGCGCGACCGTGCAGATGGTCTTTCAACATCCCGACGCGCAACTCGTGGCGACGCGCGTGGAAGAAGATGTCGCGTTCGGACTGGAAAATTTCGGCGTGCCCGAAGCAGAACTCGCCGACCGCGTGCGCGCCGCGCTCGAAAGCGTCGGAATGTGGGAACAACGTCAGCGTGCGCCGCATCTCCTTTCGGCGGGGCAAAAGCAACGCGTGGCGATTGCCGGCGCACTTGCCGTGCGCCCGCGCGTGCTCGTGCTCGACGAAGCCACCTCAATGCTCGATCCCCAGGGACGCGCCGCCGTGCAAACGATTCTGCGCGCGCTGCACCAGCGCGGCACGACCATCATCGCCATCACGCACGAGATGGATGAAGCCGCTCTAGCCGATCGCGTCATCGTGCTGCGCGAGGGACACAGCGTGATGGACGACACGCCGCGCCGCGTGTTTGCGCGCGCGGACGAGTTGCGCGCGTGCGGACTCGATGTGCCACCGCTCGTCGAGATGGCGCGACGCCTGGGTCTGCCGGTGTGTCTCACCACCGACGAGTTGATTGCCGCGTTGCGTCAGCGCGCGCCCGCTCTCCGCACCAACCCCGTGACACCACCATCGTCCCCGCCGCGTGCCGCGCGCGAACCCATCATTCAAGTCGAACAACTCTCGCACTGGTACTTGCGCGGCTTGCCACTCGAAACGCGCGCGCTGGAGAATGTAGATTTCGAGGTGGCAGAGGGGGAGACGATGGGACTCGTCGGCGCGACCGGTTCGGGCAAGTCCACGTTGATGCAACATCTCAACGGCTTGCTCCGCCCGCACCGTGGACGCGTGCGCGTCCTGTCGTACGACCTGGGTGATCCCGCGACGGATGTGCGCGCGGTGCGACGTCACGTCGGGCTGGTGTTCCAGCAACCCGAAGACCAACTCTTTGCCCAGTTCGTCGGCGACGATGTGGCATTCGCACCGCGCCAGTTCGGGCTGGACGCCAGCGCGGTGCGCGAGCGTGTGCGCTGGGCAATGCAAACAGTCGGCCTGGACTTTGAGGCGTTCAAGGATCGCTTGACGATGACGCTGTCGGGCGGCGAGCGACGCCGCGCCGCGCTCGCGGGTGTGCTGGCGATGCAACCACAAATCCTCGTCGCCGATGAACCCACCGCCGGACTCGATCCGCGCGCGCGCGCGCAAACGCTCGACATCTTTCGGCGTTTGCACACCGAAGGCACGACGCTCGTCATCGCCTCGCATCGGATGGACGATGTGGCGGCATTGTGTTCGCGCGTGACCGTGCTGAACGATGGGCACACACTCGCACATGGTGAGACGCACGACATTTTTGCGCGCGTCGAAACGTTGCGCGCGTGCGGACTGGATGTGCCGCCGATTGTGCACATCGCCGACGCGTTGCGCGCGCACGGGTGGAACATCCCACCGGGAATTTTTTGCGCCGAGCAACTCGTCGCCGCGCTGGGAGGTACGTAACGATGGACGAGTTCGAGTTGTTGCGTTACGTCACCATCGGTCAGTACTTGCCGACCAACTCGCTCATCCATCGGCTGGACCCGCGCGTCAAGATCGTGGGGCTGGGCATGCTGGCGATTGTCATCGTCGCGCAAAACTCGGCCGTGGGCAGTCTGCTGGGACTCGGCATCGTCCTCGCGCTCGTCGCGCTCGCGCGTGTGGATATGCGTCTGGCGTTGCGCAACCTTGTGCCGAGCGCGCCGATTCTGGCGTTCCTCGCGCTGTTGCAACTGGGGTTCGGCTGGGGCGCGCGCACGTCGGGGTGTCTCGCGGTGTGGAGTTGGGGAATGTTCAATGTGACCATCTGCTCCATCGAGGCGGTCATCGCGCTGCTGGCGCGCCTCGTCGCGCTCGTCTTGCTCACCAGTCTGCTGACGTTCACGAGCACGCTCAGCGAACTGACACGCGGAATCGAATGGTTGTTGCGTCCGTTCCAGCGCATCGGCGTACCGGCGGATGAACTGGCGATGGTGTTCACGATTGCGTTGCGCTTTGTGCCGACGCTCGCGCTGGAGATGGAGAAATTGCTCAAGGCGCAAGCAGCGCGCGGCGCGAACATTCGCGGCGGCACCAACCCCATCGCGCGCACGCGCCAGATGCTGCCGATTCTCGTGCCGCTGTTCATCAACACCTTGCACCGCAGTGAAGATTTAGCGGCAGCGATGGAAGCGCGCGGTTACACCGGCGGCGCGGGACGCACGCACTATGTCCGCTTGCACCTGCAACGTGCCGATTGGCTTGCTCTCGTCGTGGTGATGCTGGTGGTGGCAATGTTGGTAGCGATTGGAGGGATGAAATGAGCCAATGAGCCAAATGATTTTCGATTTTCGATTTGCGATTTGCGATTTGCGATTTGAATCGGTAATCGAAAATTGGCAATCGAAAATCGGCAATTCAACAATCGGCAATCGAAAATCAACAATCGGCAATCAAACAAAGGAGGAGCAAAATGAAACTCACGGTGCGTCAAATTGTGGTCGCGGGCTTGATGGGCGCGATTGCTATCCTGCTCGGCGTGACGCGGCTCGGTTTTATTGGGCCCTTCCCGCCGCTCTTGCCGGTCAGCGCGACGATTATGCACTTGCCGGCGATCATCGGCGGTGTGTTGGAGGGACCCATCGTCGGTTTGATCATTGGCTTGATCTTTGGCGTGTTCAGTTGGTTGCAAGCCCCCACGGAACAACCGCCGGTGAATCTGTGGTTCAGCAACCCGCTGGTTTCGATTCTGCCGCGTCTCTTCATCGGCGTCACAGCGGCGTATGCGTATCAAGCACTCCGCAAGACGAACGAAATCGTCGCGCTTGCGATGGCTGGCATTGTCGGCACACTGACCAACACGATTCTCGTAGTGGGAATGCTCATCGTGCTGGGTTATGTGCCCGCGCTTGTCATCATCCCGGCAGTGTTACCGAATGTCATCGCGGAACTCATCATCGCGGTCATCATCGTGGTCGCGGTGGTCGCCGCGTGGAAAGGCATCGCTGTTCGCGGCAAGGGGTCATCGGTATAGAGTATACCCAGCACGGGCACAAATTTTCATTTTGAGTAATTAGCCGTGCTATCCCTCACACACAAAAAGCCCCTCCCCCT
>DAOTYB010000018.1:0-21768 GCA_034435315.1 Anaerolineae bacterium
GCCAAAAAACGTAATTACTCAGCCTTGCTATCCCTCGCGACAAGCCCCACCCCCAGCCCCCTCCCCACGCCGCAGAGCGGCGTGGGGAGGGGGAAACAAGGGAATAGGGGTGTGGGTGGGCGGCTTCGCCGCCCGCCCACACCCCTCCTCCCATCTCCCCCTGCTCTCTCCGCTTTGCGGGGAGAGCAGGGGGCAGGGGGATGAGAGGGGTTATTCCGCAAGAGGCAAAAGATTTTTCGCCCGTACACCGACGGCGAAACAACGAGCACCGTCACCTTCCGCTGACGGAAAAGACTTGTGCACACCTACTTGGAAAGGAGGGCAAACGCGCGCGTTGACACATCGGATCATTCAATTTCTATGCTCTATCCAATTTTCGTACAGGAGGGAGGTAAACTATGGAGCGCATTCTTGGGGTGCTGACGCTCAAAGCACCTATCTACAAGGAAATCGCTGAAGATGAAAATGCCACTATGACAGCAGCAATCATTGTTGTAGTGATGGCAATCTTCGGTGGCATTCTGGGCGCGCTGGTGCTTGGACTAACTGCCGCTGCCCTTCCACCAGGGGCAGGTCAGACAGGTTCACCAGTGGGCGTGGCAATCAGCACCGTGTTCACAACGATTCTTGGGTGGCTCATCGGTTCCGCTGTCTTTGGGTTTGTTGCCAATGCTCTAGGCGGGCGAACAAACACCGGCGAAATGCTGCGCGTCTTTGGATACACACAAATCTTTCAAGTTTTAAACATTGTACCTTGCCTGGGTTCGTTGGCTGCGCTGATTCTCTCCGTTGTTGGTGCCATCATTGGGATTCGCGAAGCCGCCGAGTTTAGCACCGGCAAAGCCGTGGTGACGGGCTTGATTGGTTTGGTGATCTTGTTCATCATCAACATAGCGATCGGCTTTGTCCTGAGTCCATTCTTGTAGAGTGACACACAAACGCAGGGGCAAAATACCCCTACGTTCTTGTGTACAAGCGGTGGGATTCAAGAAATCTCCGGCGTGTGTCTGTCTCAGCGCGGCGACCTACCTGGGCAACTCGAAGATGAATTTTGTCCACGCGCCGACCTGTGATTCTGCCCAGATGGTGCCACCGTGTTTCTCCACAATTTCTTTGCAGATGTACAAACCCAAGCCGGTGCCTTTTTTACTTGCCGCGCCAGTGCCGGGGAGACGACTGAATTTTTTGAACAGCAACCCCATCTTGTCCGGTGGAATGCCCTCGCCTTCGTTCAGAACGCTCAAGGTCACGCGCGTATCGCTCGCGTGCGCCGCCAAAACGATTTTGCCCCCTTCGCGGCCGTACTTGATGGCGTTGGACAGCAAATTGTCGTACACGATGCGGAGTAAATCACGGTCAGCATTCAATTCGAGTGTTGGTGCGATCTCGTTTTCCAACGTCATTTTCTTTTCTTGCAAACTACGCGCCAGGCCCTCGACAATCGGCGCCACCACGTCGGTTTGTAGCACGACGCGCGTCGGGTTGATGCGCAGTTCACCTTTTTCCAGACGCGACAGATCGAGATAGTTGGCAATCATTTCGCGGAAATAGCGCAAACTCTTTGCCACCGCTTCGAGCGCGGCTTTTTGCGTATCGTTCAACGGTCCCACATAACCATCTTTGACGGTATGCACGTTCAAGATGGCAGATGAGAGCGGGTTTTTGAGTTCGTGCGAAACAAATCCCAGCATCTCCATATAGTTTCGATTGGTTGTTTTCAAGTCCTCGTTCAACTTTTCCAGAGCGCGACGATCTGCCTCGATTTGTTCACGCTGGCGTTGTAACTGGGCTGCCATTTCATTGAACGCGCGCGCGAGATTCTTGATTTCGTCCTGCGTGGCTGAAGAGGGCGCGCCGTTGATCCGATAGGTCAAATCGCCAGCGGCGATGCGCTGGGTGGCATACACCAGTTGTTGAATCGGTTCGACAATCGAACAGACGATCAAAAAGAAAATCACGAATGCCAGCAACATCCCCGCCAGCACGACGGTTAAAAAGAGCATCAATGCCTGCGTACGCAAATCGAGATACTTTTGTTCCAATTCTCCCACATACAACATTCCGATAATCTGACCGCTGGGATCGTAGATGGGGTCGTACTGCGCGAGGTACCACGTATCCACGACCCAGGCGCGTCCGGTCCACGGTTCGCCCTCGACTAGAACGCGTTGCACCACTTCGGGAGAAGCGCGTGTGCCAACGGCACGCATGCCTTGCGCGTCCAGCACGTTCGTCGAGATACGCACATCGTCCATAAAGATTGTTGCCGTGCCGACTGGCTTGCCGTTGTACTGTTCGTTCTTGAACACCGTGTCGCGAATGCGATCCACCTTTTCGCTTGCGCCGTTCACCAGACTGCCCACCTGGACGATGCCAAGCAGCCGATCCTCAGCGAGGATTGGCACGGCGACGGTTTGCATCATTCCGCGCGGTTCACCGCCATTGTGCAGACAGCGCACCAAAAGTCCATCGCCCGCGCGCTGCAATTGTTCTTGCGACACGAGGATCGTTCCAGCCGCAAGTTTGCGCGTGGTCGCCGCGCGCCGCACCACCGGATCATCCACCAGGTCGCCACTCTCGTACGGCGCGTGCGTGCGCAGCAAGACGCGTCCTTCGGCGTCCAGCACGTTCAGCACGTCCATATTTTGCGATTGGCGTAGCAATTCCAGAGAGACGCGCGTGTTCAACGCCAGCGCGGCATCGTGGGGATTCTGGAGAAACGCGCGCACCTGATAATCGCGCGCGAGTATCTCGGTTGCCGCTTGCATCCGCTCCAACTTGCCGTTGAAAATTTCCCAACTGGCGCGAATGTGCAACTGCACGCGCTCTTGCGCCTGGCGAATCGTGTTCTGGTCTACCCAGATAAAACTCAGCAGCGCGATACTCGCCGCGAGAAGCGCAAAGACAATGATAATGCCAACACCAAATTTGGTCTGTAACTTCATTCAGATTGCCTCGCACAAACCAATCGCCCGACTCGACCAGAGCGGGCGATTGGATTATACCTCACTCATTGCGCGTGACCAAATCGTCAGCCACGCAGAGATGATCCGCATCGTGCTATGGAATCGGCGGCAATGGCATCGGTGTATAAACGCGAATCGCCGCGGGACCGGTGAGCGGACACTTGTACTCGCAAATGCCGCAACCGATGCACAAATCGGGAACGACACGCGGACGTTGCAGGCGCACGCGTTTGCCTTCCGGCGAAACCACCTCGACCTCGTCCAGACGAATGGCTTTATCCGGTATAGGGCACATTTCTTCGCAGACGAGGCACGGACGATAACTTGCCCAGGGGATACACCGATTCTCATCAATGTATGCTGTGCCGATCACGGCTTGACGTTTTTGTTCGAGCGTCAGTGGTGGAATCGCGCCGGTCGGACAAACTTGTCCGCACGCATTGCACGAATAGTCGCAATAGCCCAGTCGTGTACGCAACAGAGGTGTCCAGAATCCTTCCACACCTGCCTCGAACAAAGCGGGTTGCAGAACGCCGGTGGGACACACTTTGACGCACACCGCGCAACGAATGCACTTGCTCAGAAAATCGGTTTCCTGTGCGCCCGGCGGACGAACCAGCCATGCGTCGCTGCGGAATCGTGCGGGTGCGGCATGAAAGAGTGCGACCGCGCCGACGCTTGCCAGCGCGCTGCCAACGAGATGCCGCCGCGTCAAATCCACGTCGGCGTGCTGACGGCTGACGTCGGACGGCAACGCACCGAATCGAAACGCGATGACCGCCTCAGGACACGCGGTCACACAATCCATACACACGACGCACTCGGCGGGATCAACCGCAAAGCCATCTTTCGTCACGGTGATGGCGCTGGTGGGGCAGACGCGCGCGCACGCCGCGCAGTGACTACACTCTTTGACCGCGCGCGGTTTCAGCCACGCGATTTTGGCTTGCAGCGCGTACACCGCGCCGAGCGGACACAGATAGCGGCACCAAAAGCGCGGCACCATCCAGTTCAGCGCAACAACGCCAACGAACACCAGCGCGAGCAGCCCGCCGAGTTCGTAAAACGTGGGTTGCGCGGGCAACACGGTGCCGCGCCAATTTTGTTCGATCCAATCGAAGAGTGGCTGTGCCGGCGGCACCGCGTAATAGAGCAGCATCGCGCTCCCGGTGACCAGCGCGTTCAGCGCGGGAATGAACGCGCTGCTGAACGTGCGATTCAACAGGGTGAGCGGATCGAAAATCATCAGCGAGAGATTGCCCAGCAGCGCGGCAAAGAAGATGACAAAGAGCAGAACGTACTTGATGCGTTTCCAGTGTTTACGCGTTTCGGTCACGCGCCACGTGCGCGGCGCAATCCAATCGAGGAGCACGCCGAGGGGACAGAGCCAGCCACACCACGCGCGCCCGAACACAAAACCGAACACGACTGCCGCGAGCGCGAGCAACAGCGTGACGATGAGCGCGCGCGTTGCCAGCATTGCGCCGAACGCGACGAGTGGATCGAGGCGCAAGTACAGATCCAGCGGCACCAGTGACTCGGCGCCACGATAGGTGAGAAACGCCAGATAGAAAAAAAGCGCGACGCTAACGATTTGAGTTATCTGGCGCGCGCGGCGCCAGCGGGTTGGAGTCATCATCATTAACCTGACCAGATAAGGACGAAGGACGAACGACCTTTGTCATTCGTCATTCGTCTTTCGTCATTCGTCCTTCGTCACACCGTCACTTCTTTCACGCGCAGATTCGCAAAATCGTAGCGCCCCAAGCCCATCTCCGCGCCCAGTCTGATGTAGGCAATGTCCTGTGGTTTCTTGTCAAACAGGATGAGCGCGGCGTACGCATCGGCGGCAACAGGGTCGTGACTGGCGATGACCGTGTTCGCGATTTTCACATCGCGCAGATTGCCGCCGGTGGGACCGTGATTCATCAACACGCGCACACCATCAACGACGTGAAGCGTCGGTTTGACGACGGTGTTCAGATCGGCGATACGTTGATCGAGCGCGGTATGAAAGCCGAAGGGGTTGGCGATGACTCCCATCAGATTTTTCATTGCCAGTGTGAGCCGCGCTGAACCGTGATGTTTGGCGATAGGAACGTTGATGACCACATCGGCTTTCAAAATGTCCTGATAAATTCTCCACGACTTGAGGTCGCGCGCGGTGGAGGGAAATTCGGTGTTCACGTATTTTGCCGCGCTCATCACTTGCATCTCGCCGC
Source organism: Anaerolineae bacterium (assembly GCA_034435315.1). Classification (GTDB taxonomy): domain Bacteria; phylum Chloroflexota; class Anaerolineae; order UBA4142; family UBA4142; genus VGOB01. The sequence continues at coordinate 5,189 of DAOTYB010000018.1, forward strand.
CCACTTTTTCGACGGCGTCGCGGATGCCGCTTTTGGCATACGCCGCCGCGGCGGTGCCAGAAAACGGTTGATCCATCACGCGCACGCGCCTGGCGCCGGCTTCCAGACACATCTTGACGATTTCGGCAACCACTTCGGGGTTGGTCGTGGAAGCGTACTCGAAGGTATTTTGCGCGTTGCAGATGTTCGGCTTGACGATGACATCGTTGCCGGGCTGGACGAACTTTTTGATACCACCGAGCGCGTCAATCACCGCGCGTGTAATCGCGGCGGGACTCGTACCGCGCGCCACGGCGAGGTACGGCTCGCCGGCAATCGGCGCGACCGGTGTCGCGGTCATCGCCGGCGCGGCCGTTGTGGCTACGACGCGCGTTGCCGTTGGTGTGGGTGGCATCGCGGTAGGCGCGAGCGTCGGCGGTGGCATCGCGGTCGGTGGCGGCGCCGTCGGCGCGGGCGGCGCGCAACTCGCCAGCGCGTTGCCACCAGCAATCGCCAACGTGTACAGTATCGAACGTCGGATGAATTCACGACGGGTTAGCATAGTAACCTCCATTCAAGGACAAACGACCTTCATCATTCGTCCTTCGTCATTCGTCTTTCGTCATTCGTCCTTCGTCTTTCGTCCTTCGTCACACCGTCACTTCTTTGATTCGCAGTTTGTCCAGGTCCCAGCGTCCGAGTCCCATCTCGACACCGTGTTTGATGTAAGTGATCTCTTCGGGTTTGCGCAGGAACAGACGCCGCGCGGTATAAGCATCGAGCGCGACCGGGTCGTGGGAAGCCAGCACCAGATTGGTGCGTACGACAAAATCGAGTGAGCCGCCCACCGGTCCATTGACCGCCAGTGTGCGGACAGCATCAATGACGTGCAGCGTCGGTTTGATGAGCGTGTTCAAATCGGCGATGTGTTGATCGAGCGCAGTGTGCAATGCCGGTGGATCGGTGATGACGCCCATCACATTTTTCATCGCCAGCGTCAATCTGGCAACATCGTGCGTTTTGGCGATGGGGACGTTAATGACGACATCGGCTTTCAAAATGTCCTGATACACTTTCCATTTTTTCAGCAGGCGCGAGGTCGCGGGAAAATCGGTACTGACGAATTTCGCCGCGCTCATAATTTCCATTTGCCCGCCCATTTTTTCGACGGCATCGCGAATGCCCGATTTTTTGTACGCTTCGGCGGGTGTGCCGTGAAAGGGTTGATCCATCACGCGTACGCGTCGTGCGCCGGCTTCCAGACACATTTTGACAAGTTCAGCAACGACTTCGGGGTTGGTAGTGCTGGCATATTCGGGACCGTACGCCGAGTTGCAGATGTTCGGCTTGATGATCACATCGTTGCCGGGTTTGACAAAGCGGCGCATACCACCGAGCGCGTCAATCGCTGCGCGCGTAATCGCGCTGGGACTGGGACCGTGCGCGACCGCGATGTACGGATCGAACGCGGTGAGCGGCACCGGTGTCGCGGTCATTGTTGCAGTGGGAACAGGTGTTGGTGTGCATGTCGCCGTCGGCGCGAGGGTGGCGGTGGGCGGCACGGGCGTCGCAGTCTGCGTCGCAGTGGGCGTCAGTGTCGGTGGAAGCGGCGTTGGTGTGGGTGTAGGTGTGGGTTGACTGCACGCGGCAAGTGTACTGCCACCTGCCAGACTCAGCATATACAGCACCGCATAGCGGAGAAATTCTCGGCGCGAGAACATTTTTACCTCCTGATGATTGGCGCTTAGACAGCCTCTATGATACCACAACGAGTGACGAATCGCGTCCAAACTCTGTCTGAATTTGGTTACACACGCAGCATCCACCACCACGCCATCACGATACCGAGTGCGGCGCCGGCGGCGACCTGGATCGGTGTGTGACCGAGAAGTTCGCGCAGACGCACTTCGCTGATGGGATGGCCTTGAAAGAGTTCGTCAATAATCTGGTTGAGGATGCGCGCTTGCATACTCGCGGCGCGGCGAATCCCGGCGGCATCGTACATCACGACCATTGCCAGCACGAATGCAAGCGCAAAAGTGGTCGAAGCCGCACCGTCTTGAATCGCAATCGCGGTGGCCAGCCCGCACACCAGCGCCGAGTGCGAGGAGGGCATTCCGCCTGCGCTCGTGAGCAACCGTAAATTGAGTTTGCGATACCACACGAGTTCGATAATGACTTTGAGTACTTGCGCCGTCACCCAGGGTACAAAGGTGGCTTGCAAAACGCGGTTATTCAGAAAAGTTTCCAAAGATAACTCCGTTGGGGCAAGAGGCAAGTAGACAGGCAGCAAGTAATCAGGTAAGCAGGTAAACAAGCATCATGTCTACTTGTTTCCCTGTTACTTGTCTACACCCCCGTCAAATTCTTGCGCAATCAACTCTTCGCCACGCGGTACCAGTTCTTTGATGCGGAGTTCCGCCGCGTCAAGGAGCGCGCCGCATCGCCGGGCGAGTTCCATCCCGCGCTGAAAGAGTGCAAGCGATTCGTCGAGCGAGAGATCACCCGCTTCGAGTTTGGCGACCGTGGCTTGCAGTTCACGATAAAGGTCTTCAAATGATTCAGGGTGCTTGTGAGATTTTGCCATTGTGCCTAGTCCTTTTCTGTCGAACGACACGCGAGCCGCCGTTTTTATTTTCCAACCTCAGTGTTGTTATGTTTGAGTAACGCGCGCAGCGCGCGTGCTTGCTCGGCGAACGCGGGTTGTTCACGACAGCGTTCCGTACCCGCCAGCGGATTCTCGATGACGCGCGCGGGCGAACGCTGCGGCGGCGCGCCGAGCACCAAAATCTTTTGTCCCAGAAACACGGCTTCTTCGATATTGTGCGTGACGAACACCGTCGTCATCTTCATTTCGTTGTGCAAGTCGAGCGTGAGTTGTTCCAGGTCTTCGCGCGTTGGCGCATCGAGCGCGGCAAAGGGTTCATCCAGCAACAGCACATCGGGCTCCATCACGAGCGTACGCGCAATCGCGACGCGCTGCCGCTGCCCGCCGGAAAGTTGCGCGGGGTACTTGTCGCGCAGATGCGCGATGCCGAGACGTTCCAACCAGAATTCGACCGCCGACCGTTGACCGCTGACCGCTGAAGACCCGCGTCGGTCGTCGGTCGTCGGTCGTCGGTCGTCTTGTCCGTAAAACTCGCGAATCCGCAACCCCAACTCGACATTGTCGCGCACGGTTGCCCAGGGGAGCAAGCCGTAATCCTGCAACACCAGTCCGGTTTTACCGCGCTGCTGTTTGCGCGGCACGCGCTCGCCGTTGACGACGATTATTCCCGCGCTGGGCGCGCGCAAACCGACGATGAGGTGCAGCAAGGTGGACTTGCCACAACCCGATGCGCCGATCACCGCCCAGAACTCGCCGCGCGCGACGTGCCAGGTGAACGCATCGAACAGCGGCGCGGGTTGGGCTGGATAGGTGAAGGTGAGATCGCGGATTTCAATCATTGTTGAATAGTGGATAGTGGTTAGTGGATAGTGATCAGAAAATCTGACCACTAACCACTAACCACTGACCACTGATCACTGACCACTCACCACCGATGACTCGTACGTCACCGGCGCGGTAATCAATTTGCGATCGAGTGCCCACCTGACCACGTCGTCCCATTGCGCCTGCGTTGGCAGACCGGGATTCGGGAAGGGCGGAAACTGGTACTTGTCCTTCAACTGATCGGGCACGCGCCCGCGTTCGATCAAAATGTTGCGGAATTTATCGGGCGTCGCGCGAATATCGGCGATCGCCTGGTCGTACGCGGCGAGAAATTTTTTCACATCGCCCGCGCGCTTGGTCAGCACATCGGTCCGAAACGTGATAACGCTGAGCGAGTATTCGGGATATTTGGTATCGTCCACGATGATGCGCGCGCCGCCCAGAAGCGCGAGCGACGCGAACGGATCGGGGAGCGTCGCCGCCGCGACCTGATTCTGCTGAACGAGTTGCAAACGCGTCGGCACCGCCGGTACGTTCGTTGTTTTGATGTCGCCGGGCGCAAGACCTTCGCGCTCGAGCATCCGTTGCGTGATGTACTCGATGACGGTGTTTTGCGAAACCGCAATCTCCTTGCCTTTCAAATCCTGTACCGATTTGATTGCGCTATCTTTGGGCACAAGTAGCCAGAATTGTGGCGCGTTCGGAAACGCCGCGCGCGCGATGCGAACGATTTTGAGTTTGGGCGATTTGGCGTTGAACAACACCGTCGCAACCAGATCGCTCACCTGACCGTCAATTTGTTCTGCTGCCATCATTTGATCGCGCTCGGCGGCGCTGGCGGCAGGTACGAATTCGACCTTGATGCCTTGTTTGGCAAAGTGACCTTGTTGTTCTGCCACGTAGAACGGCACCACATCGGTAATTGGCAACACACCGATACGCAGCGGCACAACGGGTGTCGGTGTTGGCGTTGGGGTTGGGGGTGCCGCGCACGCCACAAGCAAAGTGGCTAGTGCAACGATGATGATTGTGCGAACTGACATTCTTCCCCCAGATTTTCGATTTTTGATTTTCGATCGGGTATCCCTGAATCGGCAATCGCAAATCGAAAATCAAAAATAAATTCCGAGCAGCGCGCTCACAAACACAATAACGCTGATGTAACCATTGACGTTGAAGAACGCGATATTCAAACGCGAGAGATCATCGGGCTTGACGATGGCGTTCTCGTACGCGAGGAGCATCGCGACCACGCCAAGCCCAAGCCAGAACACAACGCCAAGTTGTGCGATGACGCCGACGAGCGCGAGCGCGAGCACTGTGAGCGCGTGATTGATGCGCGCGAGTGTCAGCGCAGTCGCGATGCCAAAGCGCGCGGGCACCGAGTACAACCCATCGCGCCGATCCACGTCAACGTCCTGACACGCGTAGATCAAATCGAATCCGGCAATCCACACGGTGACGGCAAACCACAAGAGCAGCGCGGGCAAATCAAACGACGCGCGCACCGCAATCCAACCGCCTGCTGCGGCGATGCCATCGGTGAACCCAAGAATCCAGTGACATAGCCACGTAAAACGTTTGGTGTAATGATAACCGACAAGGAAAATTAACGCAAATGGCGAAAGCACAAAGCAGAGCCAGTTCAATTGCCACGCCGCGATTTCAAAAAGGACAAAGGAAGCGAGAGCCATCGCGAACACTGCGCGCGCGGAAATCAACCCGCGCGGCAGGGGACGATTCAGCGTGCGCTGGTTGCGCGCGTCCAGTTCGCGATCAATCAAGCGATTGAGCGACATTGCCAGCGTGCGCGCGGACGCCATTGCGATCGTAATCCAGATGAACTGATGCCACGTCGGCAAGCCGCGCGCGGCAAGAATCATTCCCAGATACGCAAACGGCAGCGCAAAGATGGTGTGTTCGAATTTGATGTTATCGAGAAGGAGTCTGATGTGGCGCATTGAATTCAAGACAAATGAGCCAATGTGCCAATGAACCAATGAGCCAAACCATTTGTTCATTTGTTCATTTGCTCATTTGTCATTCGTCATTCGTCATTCGTTCATTTGGCTCATTGGCACCTTTGGCTCATTGGCTCATTGCAAACCGTATTCCTTCCACCGCGCGTCCACCAGCGCGCGAATCTCCGCGCTCATTTCGATTTCGGGGGGCCATTGCTGATGCGGACCGGGATCGCGCGCGGTTTTGCGCGTGGCGTCAATGCCCATCTTGCCGCCAAAGTTTTTTTCGAGTGAGGCGTGATCGAGATCGTCGGCAGGACCAGAAACGATTTGCACATCACGAAGCGGATCGTAATTGGCAAGCACCTCGAACGCGACTTGCGACAAATCGTGCACGTTCACGTCTTCGTCCACCACGATAATCGTTTTCGTCAGCATCATCAAACCCATTCCCCACAAACCGTACATCACCTTGCGCGGTTGACCGGGGTAACGTTTCTTGATGCTGACGATGACCAGATTGTGGAACGCGCCTTCAATCGGCATATTGATATCCACCACTTCGCTCTGGAACAGTTTGATGAGAGGCAAGAACAAGCGCTCGGTCGCTTTGCCCATCCACGCGTCCTCCATCGGCGGCTTGCCAACAATCGTCGCAGGATAGATTGCGTCGCGGCGATGCGTGATGGCGGTGACGTGCATCACCGGGTAATCGTCGGGCAGCGAGTAGTAGCCGGTGTGATCACCAAAGGGTCCTTCGATTTTTTGCTCGCGCGGATCCACGTACCCTTCGATGACGATTTCCGCGTCAGCGGGCACTTCAAGTGGCTGCGAGACACAACGCACCAACTCGACCGATTTGCCGCGCAGCCAGCCCGCAAGCATCATCTCGTCAATGTCGGGTGGCAATGGCGCGGAGCCAGCCCAGATGATTGCCGGATCGCCACCCAGCGACACCGCAACCGGAATTCTTTCCGCGCCAATGTCTTGCGCGACGCGCTGATGTTCCGCGCCGCCCTTGTGACGCTGCCAGTGCATCCCCAGCGTTTGCTCATCGAACACTTGTAAACGATACATCCCGACGTTGCGCTTGCCGGTTTTGGGATCGCGACTGAACACCGACGGCAAGGTGATGTAGCGACCCGCGTCGTGGGGCCAGCATTTCAGAATCGGCAGCGCGTTCAGGTTCGGCGGATCCATCACCACCTCCTGACACGCGCCGCGCGCAACATAGCGCGGTTCGGTGTGGCGCAAGCCCTCCAGCATCGTCCAGCCGCGCCGCGCTTTGGCGACAAGCCCGCGCGGCATATCGAGTGAAATGAACTCGGACAATTTTGTGGTGAGGTCAGCAAGTCGTTCAACACCAAGCGCCCACGCCATTCGCTCTTCGGTGCCAAACAAGCCGATGACGACCGGCATCGTCTGCCCGCGCACATTTTCGAACAATAGCGCGACGTTCTGCTCGCGCGCGCCTTTCATCACGCGATTGGCAATCTCGGTGATTTCCAGATCCTGACTGACCGGCGCGGTGATGCGTTTGAGACGATGATTTTTTTCGAGGCGCGCGATAAATTCGCGCAAATCGCGGTATGCCATTCGTTCCTCCAATTTTGCGGCGCATCATAGCATCAAACTAGAGGATTGGCAAGCGTAACGACAAAGGCGAGGTAATAAGAGGTTTCGCATAATTGGTGGCTGGTATGCCGTTAAAAACGGAGGGGCACATCTGGCGCACGGGTTTGACTCATCCTCACACTTGGCAGAGGGGAGGTGAGGAGATGGTTATGGGCGCGGCGTTGGTACAGGGCGATTGTTTTGTTAGTTGGCAAGCAATCGCCCAGACGTTTGACAGCGCAGGCGTGTGCCAGATAGAAGAGTCGCAGGGTATGTTAAAAAAAGAGACAGGGGTTTCTACATCGGTTCAAACTTTTGTCGCGCGTGTTGCCACGCATACTGTGCCAGTGCCTCGAAGAATTGAGAGACGCCCTCTCCTGTCGCACACGATGACTCGAAGAAGGGGACATTCCATGCGAGCGCAACTTGCTGCGCTTGCTCGCGCGGCACCTGACGTGGCAGGTCAATTTTGTTGGCAAGGAGAAGAATCGGCACAGTGGGAAGAAATTCGCGCGTCTCGCGCCACCAGCGCATCAAATTATAGAACGAGGTAGCGTTGCTTACATCGAACACCAGACCCACGGCTTGCGCACCACGATAGAACGCTCGGCGTGCATAGGCAAAACGTTCCTGTCCCCCCAGGTCCCACACCACAAGGCGAACAGGTAACTGTTCGACCTGCACATCGTACAGGTGGAAATCCACGCCAATCGTCATAGCGCGTCGCGGATCGAATTGACAGGTGCAATACCGCTCGATGAGGCTAGTCTTGCCTACATTGGCATCACCACCCAGAATCACTTTGAGCACCTGTGGCGCTACCGTGATTATCTCTGGGTGAGGCGTAGCAGGGAAGAACATCGTGACGATGTTCAACACATCGTCTATCGTAAACGGTTTATTCAAATAGTAATGCGCGAGGGAATCCTCCGGGAGCGTTTGGATTTCGCTCATATCGTACGCGCTCATTAAAACGGTGATGATTTCTGGAGAGCGCGCCCTGGCTTCTCGGATGAGCGTCACTCCATCCACATCTGCCATACGCCAATCGGCGATGATGAGATCGAAAGAGTTGCGTTGCAACGCCGCCAGCGCGTCGGTGCCATTAGTCAAGGCTTCCACATACCACGTGGTCTGTTGGCGCAAACCGCGCGCAATTTCTTCGACGATGCGTGTATCGTTATCTACCAGAAGAAGGTTGGGCATAGGATTACATCAGAACAAGGCATCTACAATGTCACGTTCGCGCAACAAGCGGCGCCGCCATCCGTTGATTTCCGGCACGATGAATGGAAGCAACCGCATCGCATAATACGGTGGTAGAACCGGTAACCCCACCAGATCACCGAACGTGATGAGAATAAAGAGGTGCTCCAGTGTGCCGCGTGTGCGCGTCATTGCGCGCGCCATATCGTGCACAAACATTCCATACAGGACGCCACCCAGAACGCGACGCCACCGTGCAAAAAAGCCTGAGGAAGGGTACAGATTGCAAAGAGAGGCAAGTGATAACCGCATACTTTAGCCTGAGGTAAACGGGTTTGTGCTGGCATCAAGAGGAACCAAGTGCCGCCAATAGCCGCGCCGCGCGTTCGATGATTACCGTTTTATCGTTCCCCGCGATGGTACGCAGGGCAAAGTTCATCAGGTGTTGCAGGTTTGTCGTCAGTGTTTGGTGCCATTCTTTGTCGCTGGCACACAGGCGCGTAATGAACGGCAAGTGAATTTTGCCCGGCTCATCTTGCAGACTGAGATCGTGTTGCAGCACAAGGGCTCCCACTTGACGCAAGAGATGGGGTGGCATCTGATTATATTGCAAACTCAAGAGTAAGAGCACAGTGACCGGCAAGGGGGAATCAGCGCGGCTCAAAAAGGGAGTCAGGTCAAGCGAATGTTCCATCGAAAAAGTGTTCAGATGCACAGTGGAGGTAATGTGGCGCTGTGGATGATGAAAGACCAGGCGCGCGGCGCGCGGGGGTATATCGGTGGCGGTGACCCGCTGATAGCCCAGCGTCTCATAGAGGCGTTGAAGGGCGTCGCGCTGGGTGAGCAAGCCGCCCATATCCACACAAGGCTCGTGCGGAGTGTCTAGCAAGTGACGCGCGTTAGGGGAGCAAAGCCATACGGCGAGTTCACCCATCACCCGCAAAGTAACCTGAGCCTGATTTGCTTCACGCATAATACGCCGCCATTCGGTCTCCAGGTCGGCAAAGGATAGGGAAGCGACTGCCGGCGCAGTGGGCGCGGGTGGTGAGATAGTTTCCGGCTTGCGGCGGGGCGGAAGGGTTGGTCTGGGAGAGAGGAGCGCGCTCAATTTCCTGGCGACTGTGTGTGTATGGACGCGCAACACGGGCAGGTTCACCGTGCGCGCGCAGACAACGACTAGCACACCGCCTCGCATATTCACGAGCAGGATGTATCCGAGCTCAAAAGCCAGATCTATTTCAGAGAAAGATAGGCGCGCCAGCGCGAGAGCACGCCCCATCTGGTATGCCCAGCGTACGGCGCGTTGCACCTGGTCTTCCGTATGGTGCGGCATCACCGCAGCGGCAAGTGTACCTTCCTCTGAGTATACAAAGGCACCGGTAACTCCCACTACGGTACTCAGTTCCTTTAGCACTGTTTCCATTGCGCACCTGTGGCGTTAATGCTTCTGGAGTTTGGCAAATGCGAAAAGGTGGCACAGAGCTCACAGCCACCAGGTTAAGCCTTCAAATAAATAACGTGGTTGCTATCGCCTTGCAAGTCCAGTAGTTTGGATTGGATTATATCGTCCCCGTCCGCCCCCGCGAGAGAATTTGCAAGCCGACATGGCGCAGCGCGTCCAGTGTGGAAGGATAGCGCACGGGGGGTGTATCGTACCATCGCACCGTATCGCCCAGTTGCGCGCGCATCTGCCAGCGGAGCGTTTTAGGGGCATCGTTGATTTGTTGCACCAGCCATTGGCATAGGTCGATCACGCGTGTCCGCTCGGCGGACGCAAAATGGGTCTGGGCAAAGTCCGCCGTCCTGGTGAGATTCATCGTCACCGTTTTGTACCAACCCCAGTCTTCTGAACATACTTGCACGATCGTTGCCAACGCTGTCTGATCTGCTTTCCAATCAAATTCAAGCAAAAGAGCCCCGATCTCTGCCAGCATATGCGGCGCAGCCTCGACGTACTGCAAACGTGTGAGGAGGAGCGCATCGTTCGAAAGGGTGGGACGCGTTAACTGCGCGCTCAGATCAAGCCGATGGTACACCTTCACCGCGTTGATAAAGACATCCACGCTCAACTCACGCTGGGCATGAAGATAATGTTGCAATTCATCCGCATGCAAAGCGTTAAAGGTATAGTTGCTTTGATAGCCCAATTGTTCAAAGAGCGTGGCGAGTTGGTCTTTGTAGGCTGCCAGAGTAATGAATTCCAGAAACTTTTTGTCTGGCGCAATGAGTACAGAGCGATAGGTAGGACAATTCATCCAGACTGCCACCGAGTTCAACATATGCAGTCGTACCCGCGCCTGCTGCGCTGCCGCTAGAATACGATGCGTTTCTTCTTCCAGCGCAGTATATATTGTTTCGACAGGGGTACCAGCCGCCACACGTGGAGTAGGTGCAGGGGCTTCAAGAGGGGGTGGAGCAACCGGGACGGTCACCGTCTCTCTGGACGGTTTGAGTTCTGCAGGCAACTTTTTGACCAGTGGAGTAACGGTCAAGTTCAACAAGGGTAAACTAATCGTACGTGTGCACAAAATTCCCAGGATACCACTGCGAAGGTTTTTGAGAATCAAGCGACCATTCTCAAAGACGAGATCGGCTTCGTCGGTACGACGGCGTGAAATATCCAGAGCCTGGAAGGTTTGCACAGCGATCCGTGCCACGGTTGCCATTTGTTCTGCAGAAACCTGACTGGGCATAGCAGAGGCAACCACGTTTCCATCCATATAGCACACAAACGAACCGTTTACACCTGCCACGCTGTTGATTTCTTTGAGTAGAGATTCCATAGGCAATACTCCTTCGAAAATACATTTGTCCACGAAGGTCACGAAGGAACACGAAGAAAAAATCTTCGTGTATCTTCGTGTTCTTGGTGGATATTTTCATTCGTCGTGGTGGGCGCGTGCGCACATGAACAACTCCTTCGAAAATGTGGAACAAATTTGGAAAAATTTGCCCTACGTCCTCTATTTTCATCCGTCGTGGCGGGCGCGTGCGCCCATGAACAACCCATTATGACGAATAACACACTGGCAGATTCGGGATCTTATTTTTTGAGAATGGCATTCACGGCATTGGTCACGATCGCGGGCGAAGCGTTCTCTGCGAGTATCAAACCGATGTAGCGATCGCCCTGGGGTAAAATCAATAGTCGTTTGGATTTCTGAGCGATGACGCCGTACGCGAACGGTCCTAATGCCAATGCCTCGCTCAATTGATGCGCCGCCGTTCCGACAAAGACTGTGACCGCCGCCTGACTTTCGGCATCGCTGTCTTGCACATCGGCTTGCATCAACACCCCATCACTCGCCGCCAGCACCACTCCCTCCACGCCATTGATCGCACGTAGTTGTGCCATCACATCGTCCGCCATTGTTCCTCCTTGTGTCGTTTTTTGCTCTGCCGGAGATACTACTATGTGTTTCATCCCTTCGAGGAGCAAGGTTTGCCAGGGAAGGTCAATTGTTCTGGCAGGTGTTGCAACATCGGATTCAAGAACAAAGGTTCCTTCGTCCCACCTCAGCAACGCATACACCGCCGCTTGCCCCTGCACATCTCCTACACTTGCGTGTACCACTTGCCCATCGGAAAAATAAATCTCGCCAAGTTGATCTGCGCGTGTCAAGACCAGGCGAGCGGACCGCATTTCTTGACAGTTGACCTGAATTAGACTGGCAAGACTCATTTCTTGCAAGTTGCCCTGAAGTGGCATACATCCCCCTTGAGTGTCTGGATTGATTATAGGACGAGTGATAAAGAATGTCAAGAGCAGCGCGCCACTTGCTGATGTATTTGACGTTTGCGTCAAGTTGGCGTATACTGTGTGCACCATACGGGGCGTAGCGCAGTTGGTAGCGCGCATCGTTTGGGACGATGAGGTCGGCGGTTCAAGTCCGCCCGCCCCGACTTGTAAATACGACTCGGCAGAGTTTTTCTGCCGTTTTTTGTTGGTAGCCACTCACGAGTTGCGCAAAAATCAAATTCGCGTATAATGGCGTTAGTTGGACGTCGTCGTAAGAACACGCGCACGGTGTCCGACTGATTTTTTATTTCGGAAGGAAAGTAGCGCATGGCAGAGAAACCCATCTTCTTGACTCCAGAAGGACGCGCCAAATTAGAAGCGGAACTGGAGCAACTCAAAACTGTCCGCCGTGCTCAAGTCGCCGAGCGCATTCATTCCGCCAAAGAGGAAGGCGACATCACCGAGAATTCCGCTTACGACGAAGCCAAGAACGAGCAAGCCTTTGTCGAGGGGCGCATCTTGACCATTGAGCAAATGCTCAAGAACGCCGTCATCATTAACAACGCCACGCGTGCCAGCGACTCTGTCGGCATCGGCTCCTACGTCACCGTCTCCGAACACAATCATAGCACCGAAACCTATCAGATTGTTGGTTCCGCCGAAGCAGATCCCACGCGCGGGCGCATCTCCAACGAATCGCCGATCGGTCGCGCGCTGTTGGGCAAGCGTGTCGGCGATGAGGTTCACGTCAAAATTCCCGATGGGGTGCGTCACCTCAAGATTGTTGCCATTCGGTAATGGATGATGGATACCAGAGAGCAAAAGACGCAGGACGAAAGACAGGCGTCTTTTTGTCTTTCGTCCTGCGTCCTTTGTCGTAAGGACTGTTATGGATGATTTTCTGGCGCGGTTCAATGAACAGGAACGGCAACGTTATCAAAAATTGCTTCGTCTGCGTGAACGGGGCATAGACGCCTATCCGCTCCGCGCCAGGCGCACCCACACGGCGCGCCAGGCAATCGAGGCATTCACACGCGGCGAAACACTGCAAGGGATTCAACTCGTCGGACGACTGATGACCTTGCGCGAGATGGGAAAACTCGCGTTTGCACACGTTCAAGACGGCACCGCAAAAATCCAGTGGATGTTTCGCAAAGACCTGGTGGGAGAGGAACAGTACGCGTTCTTGCTCAAAGACCTCGACCTGGGTGATTTTGTCGGTGGCACGGGGGACATAATTCGCACCCGCACCGGCGAAATTACCTTGCAGGTGACACGCTTTGAACTGCTTGCCAAGACCCTCTCGCCTCTGCCAGAAAAATGGCACGGCTTGAAGGATATCGAAACGCGCTATCGCCAACGTTATCTCGATTTACTGGCAAACGACTGGGTGCGCGAGGTTTTCATCAAGCGTTCCAAAATCGTGACAGCGATGCGCCAATATCTGGATGCTCAGGGCTTTCTCGAAGTGGAAACGCCGATTCTACAACCGTTGTATGGTGGCGCTGCTGCCGAACCTTTCATCACGCATCACAACAAACTCGATCAGGATATGTATCTGCGGATTGCCGACGAGTTGTACCTCAAGCGCTTGCTTGTCGGCGGACTGGAACGCGTGTACGAAATCGGCAAGGATTTCCGCAACGAGGGAATTGACTTTCGACACAATCCAGAATTTACGATGATGGAGTGTTATCAGGCGTACGGTGATTATACGACGATGATGACGCTAGTCGAAGAATTGTACGCCGCGTGCGCGCAAGCCGCGAATGGCACGCTGCAAATTACCTACCAGGGACATACGATTGATTTGGCGCCGCCGTGGCCTCGGGTGACGATGCGCGACCTGATTCTCCAGCATTGCGGCGTGGATATTAACGTGGAAACCGATCTGCCCTCACTCCGTCAACGGATCGCGGCACTGCATTTGCAAGTGGAGCCACAACCCACGTGGGGCAAACAGGTGGACAAATTGTTTAGTACATTCGTCGAACCGCACCTGATTCAACCCACGCTGGTCATAGATTATCCCGAAGAGATTTCGCCTTTTGCCAAGAAGAAACCGGATAATCCGCGCCTGGTGGAACGCTTTGAAGCGTACGCCGCGTGTATGGAATTGGGGAACGCCTTTACCGAATTGAACGACCCGCTCGATCAGTATACGCGCTTTTTGGCACAAGCCGAACAGCGTCAAGCCGGCGATCGCGAAGCGCATCAGATTGATATGGACTTTGTCCAGGCACTGATGCACGGCATGCCACCAACTGGAGGCCTGGGAGTGGGCGTGGATCGAATGGTGATGTTGTTGACCAATCAACCTTCTATCCGTGACGTCATTTTGTTTCCGCAGTTACGCAATTAAAAACCACAGGGGCGAGCCGTTGGCTCGCCCCTGTCATTTTATTTGCCAATGTGCATGGGCATAATCACATGCACAAAATCGTCACGTCCCACCGCGCGAAAGACGCCAGGGCTTGCACTGGCGGTCATTTCCATCACCACCTGGGAAGAATGTGCCGCATTGAGCACATCCAGCAAATACCGCGCGTTGAACGCAATTTCGAGCGAATCACCTTCCACCGTTGCATCAATATCACCGACGTTATCTCCCGACTCGGCGCTCGTTGCCGCAATCGTCAACTTGCCGCCGCCCATTTCGTTGGCGGGGGTGATATTCAGCCGCACCGTGTTCATTGATTCGCGCGCAAAGACCAGCGACGCCTTGACCGCATTTTGCAATTCGGCAGTGACCACCACGGCACGCGTGTTATACGCCGTGGGGATAATGCGCGTAAAATCGGGGAATTGTCCTTCAATCAACTGGGAGACGATTTCGATATTAGTCAACTGGAACAATACTTGCGACTGATTTTCGGTCACGGCGATGATTACCGGGTCTTCCTGATCACCGCTCACACGCGCCACTTCTTGCAGCGCTTTGGCGGGCACAATCACACTGAACGATTGCTCGACGGGTTCACTCAAGAGCGCGTGGCGCACTGAAAGCCGATAGCCATCCGCTGCCGCAAACGTGACCTTGTTCTTCTCAAATCGCGTCAAGACGCCGGTCAACACGGGGCGCGAGTCGTCGGTCGCCGCAGCAAAGGTCGTCTGTTCGATCATCTCACGCAACACCCCGGCTTCGAGTGCCACGCGCTTGCCATCACCCGGTCGGGGAATGATGGGAAACTCTTGCGCGTCAATCCCTTTGATGTTGGCATCATAGCGCGCGCATTTCAAATGCACCGTCTGATTCTTGGGATTCAGATGCATCTCGATACGTTCAGGTGGCATTGAGTTGACAAAATCGTTCAGAACGCGCGCCGGCAGCGTGGTTGCCCCTTCTTCATCTACCTTTGCCCCAATCCAGCAGGTAATCGCCAGTTCCAGATTCGTCGCTGCCAGTTTCAAGCGTCCTTGCTCTGCCGAAAGCAAAATATTGTTCAACACCGGCAACGTCGAGCGCGTGGCGACCGCACGGCTAACAACGGCAAGACCTCTGGCAAGATTCTCTTGCAAACAGGATAACTTCATAGCGAACCTCCGCGTCGAGTGTGGCAGTCCATCCGTAAAGATAAGGTGACGCTAGTATACTACATTTGCGTTTTGAAATCAATTATTCCGTCCACGCTGGGATAGACACGTCCGCACGTTTGACAGACGAGCGCGTCGGGTGCTGTCGCGAGCGCGGTCGAGTGGCACACCGGACAACGCCACAGCGCGCCATGGCGTTGCGGCACACCGCGTTTGCGCGAGACCGCGCGCAAGAACACACTGGGCGCCACATAGAGCCGCGCCAGCGGCACTTGCAAGATGCCATCGAGCGCGGCAAGCCACGTTGCCGGGACAAGGCGTTTCAAAAGCGCAAGGCGAAAAAACGATGCCCCGCGTCGCTCAAGCACAACGAAATTCACAGCGCGCAGATGGTCCTCGATGTAACGGGGGTGAAAATCAAAGTTGAGGGGAACAAACTCGTAGGGTTCGCAGGTAAGCGGGTTCGGCGCACGGCGTGTGAGGGCGTAACGTACCAGCGCCTTGAGGTGACGCTTGTTGGCAAAGTCGGTGAGGTAGGTCCCCCCGGGCTGGACCACGCGCGCAATCTCTCCGAACGCGCGCGGAATATCGGCGACGTGATGGAGCACGCGCACCGTCACTGCCGTATCGAGCGCATCATCCGCCAGCGGCAAATTGTACAGGTCAGCGGCAACGAACGTGATGCGCGCGAGGTGAGGCGCAACACGCGAATGCTGGGACAAGTAGGCGCGCGCCTCCCGCAGCATCGAGCGCGCATAGTCCAGCAGGATGATGTGATCGTAGCCGAGATAAAAATCGGCGAGCCGTCCAAACCCCGCGCCAATTTCGCACACGCGCGTCCCGCGCGGGGGGAGCATTCGCGCCAGCGCGATGCGTTCGGCGCGGTCTTCATACTCACGCCCGCGCCAGAACTCGGTACGCCAGCGCGAATCTTCGTACGAGCACACCGGCGGTTGTGTATTCGACATAGCCAGCGGCGTTGTACACTCCACACGGTTGCAATCTTTTAGTAGCCAGGCCTGAATCATAGCGGTTCACAGGCATTGTCTACATTTTGGCAATCGCCCCACCCCCTAGCCCCCTCCCCACGCCGCTTGGCGGCGTGGGGAGGGGG
>DAOTYB010000019.1:0-2228 GCA_034435315.1 Anaerolineae bacterium
CCTTGCGCGTCCACACGATACGAACCGCCGCGCGGCGGAACAAACGCAAGGCGATATTTACCGTTCGCGTCGGTCGTCAAATCGCCGCGCTGAATTTCAGTTTTCACTTCGTCGCATTTCCAAATACGGCGACCTTTGTCGTCGGTCGTGCGTTTGCAATCCCAGTTGATCAAGTTGATGGTATAACTGAGTGCGATGCGTCCAAGTGCTTTACCGCTCGCGTCGAGCGTTTGCACATCGAAACGCGCTTCCTTGCCCTTGTCCGCGACGTATGTCGTCGGTTTCATTCCGATGTAAAAGTTGCCGCGATGCACAATCGCGCGCGTAACCGCCGATTGCGGTTGATTCGCGGCATCGGTCACTGTCGCTTCGAGCGTGTACACCTGACTGCGTTCTTCTTGCGAAATGTTCGCGGGGAGTTTGAGTGTGAACTCGCCTTGCGCGTTCAACGTTGCATCGCCCGACGAAACTTCTTTGCCGTACCCCCAATAGCGTTGTTCGGCGACACTGCCAAAATCGTAATCGCCGCCGCTCCACCAGAAATAGTAATCGTTTTGGTACAGCGTCCAGCGCACTTGTGCGCCGCTCACCGCGCCGCCGAAAAAGTAATTTGCGCGAATCGTCGCGGTGATCGTATCGCCGTTGATGTACGCGTCGCGATCCATCTTGACGCTGACCGAGTACTCGGGTTTGCGATACTCTTCGACTTGAATCGTGTTCTCGTACGATTCATCGCCAATCGTCGCGACGATCTGGTATGTGCCCACCCCGGCTTCGGGATTGATGACAAACGAATCGGCAAGCGAACCGAACGCGGTCGTCTTGAGTGTCTTTTCGTACAGCACGCGATTCTGCCAATCGCCCACTTTGATTTTGACCGGCGTACCTTCGGGCGGTTGCGAGTACGCGCCGTCATCGTCCGCGCGCACAATCGCTTTGAAGAACACGGTTTGCCCCGGACGATAGATGGGGCGGTCGGTGTACACGTACACGCGATACGTGCGTTTCATCTGCTCCCATTGATATTGCACGCCGTCGAAGCGCCACGGCTCGATGCCGCTGTACCATTGATCGCTCACCGCCGCGATGTCGTTCTCGCGGATGCCGATGACATTGAGATCGCCTTTCGTCTCCTTGATTGTTCCTTCGAACAAACCCTCTGCATCGGTCGCGCCGGTGCCTACTGTCTCGCCTTTCGAGTTGTAGAAGGTGAGCAAGAGTTTGTTGACCGGCGATCCGTCGGCGATGTTCGTTGCCCACACCAGCACCTGATCGGTCGTGCGTTTGAGCGTGAGCGCGGTTTTCGTCGCAACGAGCACCTGCGTATCGTTCACGCCCTCCGCCGATTTCGCGGTGAGAAAGTACATACCAGCGGGCAGCGCGTCGAGCGTCAAATCTTGCGTGACGTACTCATCAATCTTTGCCGCTGGTGTGATGCTCCACGTTTTGATTGGCTCGCCTTGAGGTTTAAAAGTGCGCCAGCGGTCGTACGAAAAGCCGAGCGATTTGATGTACGTCTCGGTATCGAATTTGTACAGCGCGAGGTCCACGCGCGAGACGTTCACCGATTGCAATTTCAGCGTGGTCGGTTTGTCGGCGGCGGTAACGCCATAGCGTCCGATGTTGATGATGGCGAGGTACGGATATTGCTGCGTTGTGGTGAACGACCATGCAAAATCATTGGGCATCGCCAGTCCGTACTTTGCATCCTTCGCGCCGCTGGGCAGAAAAACTTTGTACGTCGTCGAAGGACGCAAGTTGCCGCCGATGACGAGTTGCTTGCCTTGCCACAACAATTTCATATTCGCAATGGCTGGCTCAACTTTCAAGCGTTCCTCAACCGATTGTTGATCCATCTCGCGATTGAAGGTGATGGTCAGACGATCCGATGCGTACGCAAACTGCGCGCCCTGACGCGGCGTCGTTGCGATGACCATCGGCGGTGCGAGTGTGGTGAACGACCACGTGAATTCTTTTTCGGCGCGGCGTTGCAACCAACTGCGCGCGTCGCGCGTCACCGTGACGGTCACCGTCGTGCTGAGGGGCCATGATTCAGCGGGCGTGAAGGTCGCGCTTGCGCCGCTCCAACTCCACGCGCCGCGCACGCTCGGCGAGATTTGGATGGCGGCGTCGTTTGCGGTCATCGGCGTCAAGAACGTGATTGTGATGGGCGCGGTCGGCGCGACGTCTTTTGCGTTGAACGCGGGACCGAACGCAAGCACCTGTGG
>DAOTYB010000020.1:0-6614 GCA_034435315.1 Anaerolineae bacterium
CCCCCTCACTCCCCCCTGCTCTTCCCGCGAAGCGGGGAGAGCAGGGGGCAGGGGGATGAGTGGGGAAAAACTATTGCTCAAAACGAACCTCTATAAAGATTTCGTGATGTTGAGCCTGATTTTTGTGAAAGAGCACTAGGGGGTGGTGCAACACCTCACGGTAGCGCGTTCAATTGTCTCTCAAGGGCACGCCAGTTAAAGTTTGTGCCTGTGCTGAGTATATCAGGAAGCGGCTTGATGACGAGTACATTCACAGCGGGCTCGTCATCGAAGTGAGGACACCTATGCCTCGTTCCTCCAGTGTTAACCCTGCGTCAGGCAGTTCGCCCAAGAAAATGGAGCGTCGCAAAGCCACGCGCCGGAATGTGAAATTATTGACCGCGTTTCGCTATCTGGACGCAAACCAGGAATTGCGGAGCGGCTTTGTGCGTACACTCAACCTGAGCACCCTCGGCGCGCTGCTTGAATCGCCAGACGCGTTTCAGGTAGGTGAACAACTCTCCATCGAATTCCTTTTGGATAATAATCGCATCGCTCAGGCTGATGTGCGTGTCACGCGTGTTACTCCACGCGCGCCGTTCTATCACATTGCGGTCGAATTTACGCGCGTCTCTACACGCGCGCGCCGTTTGATCGAACAACAAATTTCTGTGTGAATCGAGTCACTATGCGGCTAGACGACTTTGCCACGCGCCTGACTCCTTCCAGCGAAGTACTCTCACCGGACGAGGCGCGCCGCGTGGAGCCCTTTTTCACCAATACTACTCGCTCAGTCGTAGCCCTCAGAAATCTCCCCGAATTGATCAAAGGCACGCTCTTTTCGCGATACAGTCGTTCGGCGAAAGGAGTGCGTCGTTTATTCCTCGATGAATTTTTGCCCCACCGCGATCTCGGCATCGCCGCCGCTCCAGACACCATGCCCGCGCTCGCTCTGGCGCGCGCAGAAGATTTTTTTCACCGCATCCTTTCCGACTATGGCGACGATTCGGTGGGTGAATTAGGTGGCGCGCATCTCGCCTGTCAGGATATTTCCCAGATCGCTGCCAAAGCGATCGAACACGGACGCGTGGGTATTTCGTATCTGGAAAAATCGTCGCGCTATGTCTCGTTCGCCGATCAGGTCAACGGACAGTATCGCTACTATCGTCCGCGCAAGATTCTCGCTTCCCCTTTTGGACCGGCTTATATCGCCACACTCGACACGCTCTTTACGCTGTACGCGCAACACCTGCCGCGAATGATCGAACATCTGGCGGAGCGTTTTCCGATTACCACGCTCGAATTCGAGGACGCTGCCACCGGCGCCGTGGTTCGCTATACCGACATTCGTGACGACGATTTTTTGATGCGCGCGCACAGTGCCTATCGCAACGCGCTCCGCGCCCGCGCCTGTGATATGCTGCGTTGCTTTTTGCCAATGGCGACGCTGACGAACGTCGGCGTGTGGGGCAATGGGCGCGCGCTGGAATATTTGCTTCTGCGTCTCTATGCCGATCCGTTAGAGGAAATTCAAACCATCGCGCACGCCGCGCATTATGAATTGGCTCAGGTCATCGCGCCCTTTATTCGTCGCGCCAACGATGACAGGGGCAAAGCCTTTCAGGAATTTCTGCGCGATATGCGCGCAAACACGCGCCATCTGGCAGACGCGTTTACGCGCGCCCAGAGAACAAAGAATGTCCTGCGAACGCCAGCGGACAGCGAAAAAGTCACCCTCATTGATTACGATACCGACGCACTCGACCGTGTCGTGGCAGCGATCTTGTTCCCCGCCTGTGATGCTCCCAAAGCACACCTTCTGGCATACGTGCGCGAGTTGAGCGAGGAGGAAAAAGCGCGCATCGTGCACACCTACGTTGGCGTGCGTAAGAATCGGCGGCACAAACCCGGCCGCGCGTTTGAACACGCGACCTACGAATTTGATCTACTGCTCAACATCGGTGAATATCGCGATCTGCAACGTCATCGCGTCGTCACGGCAGAACGACAACGCTTTACCACCGCGCACGGCTATACGCTCAACGCAGATATAGCGCGCGTGCCCGAGATTCGCGCCGCGTACGAACAAGCGATGGAACGCGCCGCGCTGTTGTACGACCGCCTGGCGCGCGAGATGCCAGAAGAAGCCCAATATGTGGTTCCGTTCGGTTTTCGCATACGCTACAATATGCGCTTGAATTTGCGCGAGGCGTATCATCTCATCGAACTGCGTTCCGCACCCCAGGGCCATCCCGATTATCGCCACACTGTTCAAGCGATGTTTCGAGCCATTCAGGCGGTGCATCCCATTCTGGTCGAACCGATGAAATTTGTTGACCTGACGCCGGATGTACCTCTTGGACGCCTGCGCGCAGAGATGCGGAAGGGTAGAATGACGAAGGACGAAGGACGAATGACAAATGATTTTTGATTTTCGATTTTCGATTTGCGATTGGCGATTTGAATCGGCAATCGAAAATTGGCAATCGAAAATCGGTAATTTGGCAATCGGCAATCGAAAATCGGCAGTTGAAAATTGAAAGGAGGAAAAAATGAAAAAAGTAGTAATACTCGTGCTCCTGGTTGTGCTGGCTGGGTTCGTCATCAGTTGTGCCACAGCCACACCAACATCGGTGCCACCAACGCCCAAAGCCCCTGAGCCCACCAAACCACCCGTGCAACCGACACCGGTGCCACCAACGCCAACCAGAGCCGCCGAACCGACCAAGCCACCCGTCGCGCTCGATGGCGCTACCTTGCTGCAGGAACGTTGCACGTCCTGTCACAACCTTGACCGCGTGAAAAGCGCGGCGAAGAGCAAAGACCAATGGACGGCAACCGTTGAGCGAATGATCAGCAAGGGCGCCAAGTTGAATGACGCCGAAAAGTCCGTCTTGATCGAATATCTGGCAAAGACGTACGGCTCGCGCTAAACGCGGTGGTGTGCCGCAGTGCGATTCACCGTCCCCTCATCGAGTAGCACTGCATTGTGGCTTGTTCAATGCCGGCAGGGCAGGGGGAATTAAGGAAGGAATGGGTGAAGTGGCGGGCGGCTTTGCCGCCCGCCACTTCACCCTCCTCTCCCCCCTTCTTCTCTCTCCACCACGCGGGGAGAGAAGGGGGCAGGGGGATGAGTGGGGTCAAGCCGTACTCTGCAAACCAAAATGAAAGTTTGCGACCGTTGAAGGTAGAGCGCGGCTGTGTGCTGGAGAACGGCAGGATTGTGTTGAGTGATACGGCGAGCGCGCTGACGCAGAATCCGCGCGTCAAGGCGGCGTATTTGGGAGGGTAAAAAACAACGTCCCTTGCAATGTAGGACAAATTTAAAATTTGTTCCACATTTTCGCAGGGGACGTTGCTGAATCGGCAGCCAGCGGAGGATCAAACAGGTATTGTCGGCAAGCGAATGTTTTGGAGTGTTCTTGCCTCACACTTTCTCATAAGCCTTCAGGAAATCATCTCTGGAGATGCCTGCCTGTGTCAAGATCGTGCGTAACGTTGAACCTTTTATAGTTCGATGATTGGGCATCGTTAACGGTGTGCGTGTTCCATCAGGATTTTCTCGCAACATGGAGATATGATTACCTTCTCGTACGACACGAAAACCCAGAGTTTCAAGAGCCCTGATGACTTTTGTTTTGGGCGCGTCCACAGGGAACTTGGGCATTAAATCGTCACTCCGGCTTCGGCAACGAACACTTCCAGGACGGAGGGTGCAACCTCGATTACTTCCTCGCCGAAGGTCTCGATGTGAAACTGGATGGCTGATTTTACATCAGCGAGGGCTTGTTCGTAGGTATCGCCCTCGCCGACTACTACACCCTTCAAGCCAAGCGGATAGGCGACATAGCCATCAGGATATTTCTCAACGACAATTTTGAACTGTTTCAGCATACGTGTCTCCTGTTCTTTACCCAATCTACCGTCATCCTTTCGCCAGGATTATAACACATCTAGCGGTTTTGCTCAATCGGGAGGACAAAATGTCTCAGCGAATTATCCGCGCGCCGCGCGGCACACAACTCACGTGCAAATCGTGGCTCACCGAAGCCGCGCTGCGAATGCTGATGAACAATCTCGATCCTGAGGTGGCCGAAAAACCGGACGAACTCATCATCTACGGCGGTCGCGGCAAAGCCGCGCGCAACTGGGAATGTTTCGATGCCATTGTGCAATCACTCAAAGAGTTGGAGAATGACGAAACCTTGCTCGTGCAATCCGGCAAGCCGGTCGGCATTCTGAAATCACATCCCGACGCGCCGCGCGTCTTGCTTGCCAATTCGAACATCGTGCCCGCGTGGGCAACGCAGGAGAATTTCGATGCGTGGGAAAAAGCCGGCTTGATAATGTACGGGCAAATGACCGCCGGTAGTTGGATTTACATCGGCACGCAAGGTATTTTGCAAGGGACGTACGAAACGCTCGCGTCGCTCGCGCAGCAACAGGGCTGGTCGTCACTCAAAGGCAAATTCGTACTGACAGCGGGACTGGGGGGAATGGGCGGCGCGCAACCGCTCGCGGTGACGATGAACGAGGGCGTCGCGCTCATCGTCGAGGTGGATCCCGCGCGTGCGCAGCGTCGGCTGGCGACGCGTTATCTTGACGAGTTGACCGACAATCTGGAAGACGCGATGACACGCGTCGAAGACGCACTGAAGAAAAAAGTGCCGCGCTCGATTGGACTCATCGGCAACGCGGCGGAGGTGTTGCCCGAACTGGTGACGCGCGGTGTCGTTCCCGATGTCGTCACCGACCAGACACCCGCGCACGATCCGTTGATGTACGTTCCTGAAATGCCGCTCGAAGAAGCGATTGAATTGCGTCGTTCGAATCCCGCGCGGTATCAAGCGCAATCAATGGAGGCGATGGCAAAGCACGTGCAAGCAATGCTCGAATTTCAAAAGCGCGGCGCCATCGTCTTCGATTATGGCAACAACTTGCGTCAACGCGCCTACGATGCCGGCGTCAAAAACGCGTTCGATTATCCCGGCTTTGTGCCGGCGTACATTCGCCCGCTCTTTTGTCAGGGCAAGGGACCGTTCCGCTGGGTCGCGCTCTCCGGCGAGCCCAGAGATTTGTATCGCACCGACGAGGCGATTCTGGAACTCTTTCCGGAAAACGAACACTTGACGCGCTGGATTCGGATGGCGCAACAGCGCGTGGCGTTTCAGGGTTTGCCCGCGCGCATTTGCTGGCTGGGGTACGGCGAACGCGCGCGCGCCGGTTTGAAATTCAACGAACTCGTTGCACGCGGCGAAATCTCCGCGCCGATTGTCATCGGGCGCGATCATCTCGATGCCGGTTCCGTCGCTTCGCCGCGCCGCGAGACGGAAGGGATGCGCGATGGCTCGGATGCGATTGCGGATTGGCCCCTGCTCAACGCGCTCATCAACGCAGTGAACGGCGCAACCTGGGTTTCGATTCATCACGGCGGCGGTGTGGGCATCGGTTATTCGATTCACGCCGGGCAGGTCATCGTCGCCGATGGCACACCCGCAGCCGCGCGCCGACTCGAGCGCGTGCTGACGAGCGACCCGGGGATGGGCGTGATTCGACACGCGGACGCCGGCTATCCCGAAGCGATCGAGTTTGCCCGGCGCGCCGGTATCCGCATTCCGATGATCGAGTGAGGTTGCGGCTTTGCCGCGCTGAATTATGCCTTGTTCATTGCATAAATCTGCCGCAGTCCCAGCAACGTCAGATTCGGCTCTACGTGTTCGATAATGTCCGTCTCTGCGGCAATCAACGATGCGAGTCCCCCCGTTGCCACAACGCGCGCACTGCCCCCCAACTCGGCGCGCATTCGTTTGACGATGCCTTCCACCAGACCGGCATAGCCGAACACCAGTCCTGCCTGCATCGAGTGCACCGTGTTCTTGCCGATCGCGTGCGGCGGGCGCGCCAGTTCGACTTGCGGTAACTTGGCGGCAAAGCGAAACAATGCCTCCGCGCTCGTCGCCACCCCCGGCGCAATCGCCACCCCCACAAAATCGCCCGACGCGGCAACCGCGCTAAAAGCCGTCGCCGTCCCAAACGCGATGACGATGACGGGAGAACCATAGAGCGCGCGCGCCGCCACCGCATTCACAATCAAGTCCGCGCCAACCTCTGCTGGATGATCGGTGCGAATGTTCATCCC
Organism: Anaerolineae bacterium; assembly: GCA_034435315.1. Taxonomy (GTDB): domain Bacteria; phylum Chloroflexota; class Anaerolineae; order UBA4142; family UBA4142; genus VGOB01. Next base: position 6,119 of record DAOTYB010000020.1, read on the forward strand.
CGTTTTCACCCCAGGTCCCACGACAAGGGGCATTTGCTTGAGATAGCGTCGAGATAACTCGATGAACTCGGGCGTCAAGGTCGGAACCACCGAGGATAACGCAACGCCAGTGACCGTGTTCACCGCGATCTGCTCCGTGCGAAACAGATCGAGCAAGAGCATCGCGTACTCGTCTGCAAGACGCGTGCGTTCGGTAGCGATGCGCCAGTGCGCGCGAATTTTATCCCCCTCGAACAAACCCAGTTTGATATTCGTGTTGCCAATGTCAATGCACAGCAGCATTGTACCTCTCCTGAAAATATGTTTATCCACGAAGGTCACGAAGGAACACGAAGAAAAAACCTTCGTGACTCTTCGTGTCCTAGTATGATATGATTAACAAGAGGACACAGCAGGCCGATCGTGTTGGGGTCTACAAGACCGTCACGAAGTAACGGGTCGCTGGGTCCTGAAAAGGGTGGCCCGAACAGTTATCGGGTCTCGAAGACCGCATCTG
>DAOTYB010000021.1:0-6750 GCA_034435315.1 Anaerolineae bacterium
GTGACCGTTCGAAGTTTGGGGAAACGACATTAGATTTGCCGAATCCCAAGGTAACCTCAATTGGCGATGAGCGGGCTTAGATCGTAGCCACATCCTTGCGCGCGAATCCAGCCAATCAAACTACTGACGTTCAAAATAGATTTATCGCGCTTGTAACCCCGCATCGTCCGATACCGTTCTTTGACACATTGCCCAATCACTTGTTCCGTTACATTGTTCGTCCCATCCAAGCGTTCACCCCGCTCACCGCGCCAACGTTGATACAACGATAACCGCCCCCAGTTCTCCGACCAATCCAACAGAAGTCGCCGAAACCGATACCACATCGTGGCTTTATGCCCCTGAGTCGGTGGGGGCGCATATTGATAACGAGTCGCCAATTGCTCCAACTGCTGCTGTCCATTCGAGGATACACCGCAAATGATGTGCTCGACCGTACTCAAATCTTCGAGAAATTGATCTACCGTGACCCCTTGGGCTTGCAGTTCCCAAGGTACGGGATGGGGATGCTCGAGTGCTTGCGTTCCCAGCGCGGCAATCAGATCTGCAACGTTGCGATTCACATGGGCGCGACAAATCTGCTGGTCGAGTCCGAGCGCCTCGGCGACGTTCTTGAGTCCATCTGCATCGTCAGTGACCAAGACTTCCGCTCCTAGCATCTTGGCAATCCCCCGAATCCAGCGTTCAGCGTGAAACGCACTTTCGCTGTCGAGCAACTCGAACGTGAGGGATTGTCCCGTGAGCACCGCCGTGGCGACCGCAACAATCCGATCCTGTCCTTGACATTTGACGTGCGTAAAATCCACACCGACCACTTTGATCTTGCCCGCCTGCTGTTTCAACCATTGCTCGCGCAACTGAATCGCTTGCTCCCCTGCCGCTTGCACATTTTTGTAGACCGTACTCTTGGCGAGCGGATACTGCAGGGCCTCCAGCAAGTCCGCGACGCCTTGATAACTCAGTCCCAAGACATAGAGTAGGACACTCAAACCTTTCAGCGTATCCGATTGCTGATCGTGCGAGACGCCGGTCGGATACACGCGGAAAGTCCGCTGGCATTTCAAGCAGCGATAGCGACGTGCGGTGACGTGCTGATGCCGTGTATCGCGGATCGGTTTGTCACAATGCAACTGGTGCTCTTTGAAATTAGTCCCGTTGCATTTCTTCTTCGGGTTTTTGGGATCGGGCAAAGGACAGTGTGTCGGCGGTTCAATGTGCAACGGTTCGACTTTGGGCAGGCGCACACTCAGATGCATCGGTCAACTCCTGAAATAAGATACCCCCATTCTACACGGTTTGGGCAATTTCACCAACCAGTGAACGGTCACATAGTTGCAGCGTGCTGTGTTTTTCTCACCGACTTGTGGTATAATGCAAGTGATGAAACACTTTATCTTTTTACATCATCCCCGCTTGCCGCACTCGCTCACCCTCGCGCAACAATGGGCGCGCGAGTTGGAGCAGTTGGGCGCGCGCACGCAACTGATTTCGGCATGGAATCACAAAGAAATTCAATGCCACGCTCCCGAGGCGACGCTGGTCATCACCCTCGGCGGCGATGGCACCATCCTGCGCGCAGCGCGCGCGTGCGCGCAGGCGGCTGTTCCCATCCTCGCCATCAATCTGGGGCGCGTGGGCTTTTTATCGGAATGGTCACCAGAGCAATTCGATGCGCGCGCGGTGATGGCAGAGACGTACTGGCTGGAAGAGCGCGTGATGCTCCATGCCCTCTGGTCGCGTCAGGGCAAGCCCTTCGGTGAATCCGTAGCGTTGAACGATGTGGTCGTAGGACGCGGCAAACTGGCGCGCGTGATCCGTCTGGCAACCTACATTGACGACGATTATCTCAAGACGTTTGTTGCCGATGGTGCGATCGTCGCCACAGCCACCGGCTCGACCGCGTACGTGTTTGCCACCGGTGGTCCCATCCTTGCCCCCGAAGTCAAAACGCTGGTGCTCGTTCCGATTGCGCCGTACCTCAGTCAGTTAAAATCCCTGGTCTTGCCCGAAGGGTCGCGCGTGTTATTCCGTTTGGAAACGGATCACGACGCGATTTTGACCATAGACGGACAAGTGGACGTAGAACTGCAAAACGGCGATCAAGTCCTCGTACAAGCCAGCCAGCATATCGCACGCTTTGCGCGCTTTCAACCACGCACCTACTTTTACAGTACACTGGTCGAACGCTTGCACGAGCGGTGTGTGTAAGTGTAATAAAAATGTAAAAAATCAGCCAGCCCTCTTGACGATAGATGCAAAATCGTGCACACTGGGGAATGTAAAAAAACGCACAGGGTAAAACGGAACAACCCCACTCATCCCCCTTCCTCCTTCTCTCCCCGCAAAGCGGGGAGAAGGGGAAATGGGTGCGGGGGAGTGGGGCTTTTCGCGAGGGATGACACGGCTGAGTAATTACCAAAAGTTTTTTCCGCGCGGAAAAGACTTGTGCACACCTGCTTAGAAAGTAGAGGTACAGCGTGCGATTATATTCCTATCGCCCCAGTGAACCTCCCGCGCCGCCGGCGGAAAATCCTCCCCCGCGCGCGGACGGTGTGCGCGCGCGACTCAAACAATACTTGGCACGCGCGCACAGTGCTCTGCTCGTCTTGCTGGGTATGCTGCTGGCGTTCGCGCTGATGGTGATCTATGATGCCACTCAACCACCCCCGCAACGCTTGACCCAGCGCGACATCAACGCCGCCGTCGCGCGCGCACTCGCTTCCGCCACTCCCCCGCCTTCCATCGCCTCACAAGTGTACGCCATCATTGCCCTCTCGCTCGTTAGAATCGAAGGTAGCCTTCCCGGTGCCGGACAACGTGTCACTATCGGCACGGGTACCGTGATTGACGATTTCGGTCACATCCTGTCCAGTCTCCACATTGTTGAACGCGCGACGGCGATTCAGGTTACCTTCTTCGATGGCAGCGAATCCCCGGCGGTCATCGTTGGCCGAGACCCTGCACGCGATCTGGTACTCTTGCGCGCAAGCATTCTGCCCGACAATCTAGTGCCAGCCACGCTGGGCAACTCGGATATGCTGCGCGTGGGAGACGAGGCGATTGTCGTGGGCAATCCCTTTGGCATTACCAACTCGTTATCAGCGGGCGTGATCTCCGGTCTGCAACGCCGCTTTCGCTCACCCCGTACCGGCGCAACGCTGGACAATATGATTCAGTTCGATGCGGCGGTCAATCCCGGCAATTCCGGTGGTCCCCTCTTGAATCGTTACGGCGAAGTCGTTGGCATCGTCACCGGCTTGTTGAATCCGACTGATCAGGAGGTCTTTATCGGCATCGGTTTTGCCGTACCGATCGAAACAGCGGCAGCAGCGGTGGGCGCGCCCGAGTATTGATGACAAGTACATTCTGGAGGATCAATGACTGACGAAATAAAACGTGACGCCGCTGACAACGCGCCGTTGATGGAGCAAGTGTTGTACGAAGTGAAAAAAGTGATTGTGGGACAAGACCACTTGCTCGAGCGCGTGCTCGTGGCATTGCTTTCGCAGGGACATTTGTTGGTGGAAGGCGTACCGGGACTGGCAAAGACGTTGACCATCAAAACGCTTGCCCAGGCAGTGGATTGCTCGTTCAAACGCATCCAGTTTACACCCGATTTGGTACCTGCGGATTTGGTGGGTACGCGCATCTATAACCAAAAGACCGGCGAGTTCTCCACATCATTGGGACCTGTGTTCACCAACTTGCTCCTTGCCGACGAAATCAATCGCGCGCCCGCCAAAGTCCAGAGCGCGCTCCTCGAAGTGATGCAAGAGCGGCAGGTCACCATCGGCGGCGAAACGTATCACGTGCCGGAACCGTTCTTGGTGATGGCAACGCAAAACCCCATCGAGACCGAAGGCACTTATCCTTTGCCCGAAGCGCAAGTGGATCGTTTTATGATGAAGGTGGTGGTGGACTATCCGTCGGAGCAAGAAGAGTTTGTCATCGTTGAGCGCGTGGCGGGAGGTTTTGCCGCGGTCAGACCGGTCGTGACAGTGCCCCAGTTAATCGAACTCCGACAGCAGGTCGAAAAAGTGTACGTGGATCCGTCGCTCATCGAATACGCGGTGCGTCTTGCCAATGCGACGCGCGAACCCAAAAAGTTTGGCGTTCCCGACATCGCGCGTTTCATTATGTACGGTGCCAGCCCGCGCGCCTCCATCAACCTCATCATTACCGCGCGCGCGCTCGCCTTTATTCGCGGACGCGACTATGTGGTTCCTCAGGACGTCGTGGATATGGTGCTGGACGTGATGCGGCATCGTTTGGTGTTATCGTTCGAGGCATTATCCGAAGGTGTGTCCAGCGACACCATCCTGAAGAAAATCCTCGAACGGATTCCGTTGCCGGCGCAGCTGTTGCAAACACATCTACGCGTGGCAGCGGTAAACTAGAGGAAGCGTGTGTCTGATCTCGAAATGACCGCGCCACGCGCCGCGCCCGAAAAAATCTTGCAGCGGCTCGATTGGACCGTGATTCGGCGCCTCGACGGTTTTCTGCAAGGTGACTATCGTACACTGTTTCTGGGCTTTGGACTTGACCTCGCGGATTTGCGCGAGTACCAGTTCAGCGACGATGTGCGTTACATTGATTGGAACGTCACCGCGCGGATGGTAACACCGTACGTCCGTCAGTACATCGAAGACCGCGATGTGACCGCGTGGTTCTTGCTCGATCTCAGCCCCTCGGTAGATTTTGGGACCACGCGCGCCCGCAAGCGCGACCTGCTAATAGATTTCACGATTATTCTGGCGCGCCTGTTGACGCGGCGCGGCAATCGGGTGGGAGCCATCTTTTACAGTGGCAAGATCGAGCGCGTCATTCCCGCGCACGGGGGCCGCATCCAGGTTCTGCGCCTCATCAATGATCTACTGAATCAGCCGCGCTTGCAGCGCGCGCCACCGACGAACTTGACCATGCTCCTCGAAGCCGCAGCGCGTTCGATTAAACGCCGTTCCCTCCTCTTTATCGTTTCGGATTTCATCAGCACGCCGGGCTGGGACAAGCCACTGGCGCTTTTAGCGCAACGTCACGAAATCCTCGCCGTTCGCCTCGTGGATCCGCGCGAGAGCGAATTGCCCGACATCGGCACAGTCATTTTCGAAGATGCGGAAACCGGCGAGCAACTCTTTGTGGATACCCACGATCGGAAATTTCGCGAACGCTTTCTGCATAACGCGCGACGACGGGAGTACGAAATCAACGTGACACTCCGTCGCCTCGGCATAGACATCCTCACTCTCTCCACCGATGACGACTTGCCCCAGGCTATCGTACGGTTCGCCCTCGCACGCAAACAAAGAACCCGGCGACCCGTCAAGTAACACTGTCCCACTGAACACTGAATACTGAATACTGAACACTGAACACCGAACACTGACTACCGACCCACTGACCAGCGGAGTGGATATGGAATTCCAATGGATTGAAATGCTCTGGCTCTTGCTGCTTGTGCCTGTGCTTGTGGTCGCATACATTCTGGCACAACGGCGGCGCCAAAAATACGCGTTACGCTATGCGAGTGTCGCGCTCATCAAAGAAGCCATGGGACGCGGTCCAGGCTGGCGGCGTCACATCCCGCCACTGATTTTCTTGCTGGGCTTGAGCGTGATGATCGTTGCGCTAGCGCGCCCGAGCGCACTGCTCGTTTTGCCAATGCAACAAGGGACGATTATCCTCACCTTCGATGTATCGGGTAGTATGCGCGCCGATGATATGAAACCCAATCGGCTCGAAGTGGCAAAGATTGCGGCGCGCGCGTTTATTGATAAACAACCGCCGAATGTTCGTATCGGCATTGTCGCTTTTAGCGATAATGCCGCCATCGTGCAAAGCCCCACCACCGATCGTCAAGCGCTGGAAGAGGCAATTAATCGCTTGCAACCGCAACGCGGCACTGCAATCGGGCGTGGCATTCTCGCTTCACTCGACGCTTTGACCGATGCGCCCGTGCAACTTGCATCCACGCAGCCAAGACGGTGGGAGTCGTCATTGACTTTACCCACACCGACCCCAACGCCCACACCACTCCCGCGCGGCGAGTATGCCCCTGCCGTCATTGTTCTGTTGAGCGATGGTGAAAGTAACGTTGGTCCGCCGCCGCTCGAAGTGGTGCAACAAGCGGAGGATCGCGGCGTGCGCGTGTTCACGGTAGGTATCGGAAGCCCCGAAGGCGTGGTGTTAAACGTCGGAGGGCGCAATGTGCGCGTGCGTCTGGATGAGAAAACACTCAAGGCGATCGCTGAGCGAACGAACGGGCGTTATTTCAAGGCGGACACGGAACAAGATCTGAAAAGTGTGTACGAGAATCTGAGCACGCGCCTGGTGTTCAAAACCGAGCGCACTGAATTGACGGCGGTGTTCACCGGCGTTGCCGCCATCCTGTTTTTGATGGCAGGTATGCTGTCGCTGTGGTGGTTCAATCGGTTGCCATAAACCGCTGAAACCTTTTGACGCGCGAATGCATCTAAACGCGTGATGTCGTACACACCCACCGAAACGTGCCGCGAATCGATTGTGCAACTTTCCGATTTTCTGGACGGAGAACTCGACCAAGCGCTGTGTACCAAAATCGAACAACATCTTGCCGAATGTCCATATTGCCACACGGTAGCCGAGACGACACAGATGCTGTTGGCATTGTATCGCAGCGCACGCGCCACCGTACCGCCAGAGGTACACACACACCTGCTATGCAAAAGTTTAGCCGTGCCATCCATCGCGGCGCAATAGCCCCACCCCTTGCCC
>DAOTYB010000022.1:0-4119 GCA_034435315.1 Anaerolineae bacterium
GGGCAAGGGGGTGGGGCTATTTCGCGATGGATAGGATGGCTGAGTAATTATCCTGTTGGGGCGAAAAATCTTTCGCCCCGACTTATTTCGCCTGATACTGATGCGTTCGTCATTGCGACGATTATATTCACTATTCGACAAATGTCAAAGGTTCGTCGTAATTGACAAACTCGCGCCATTCTGCGTATAATGCACGTGGGTTGTCTGGCACTGGTGCGATACACGTAGGCTATTTCGCGATGGATGGCACAGTTGGCAATTACCAGTCAGTTTTTTGTTGTGGAGTATCTACTCAGCCACTGGCATTGCTCGCGGTCGGTTAGAAACCGACGGCTAAGCCGATGTCTGAGCCTGAGTTTCGCCGTCGTTCCCTGGGAACAACAACCCCACTCATCCCCCTGCCCCCTTCTCTCCCCGCGAAGCGGGGAAAGAAGGGGGCGTCGGGAGTGTGGGTGTGGGCGGGCGGCTTCGCCGCCCGCCCACACCCACATTTCCTTCCTTGGTTCCCTATCCCCACGCCGCTTTATGGCGTGGGGAGGGGGCAAGGGGGTGGGGCTATTTCACAATGGATGGCAGGGCTGAGTAATTATGTTGTGGAGAGAAGAGGTTAGTACGGATGAAGCAACTCAAACCATGGGAAGAAGCCCCTGATGAAGCATATTGGATGCGATTACTCGGTACATCTCAATCCGATGTACACACAGTATCACCCGTGGAGGAGGGATGGGCACTCGCTCAAGCCAGTTATGCTCACCAACAACCTATCGAGGTGCGCGTCGTCGGATACAATCGGGGTGGCGTGTTGGTCGCAGTAGGCAATGTACGCGGTTTTGTCCCCGCCTCGCAACTCGTCTCACTGCCGCGCCAACTCACCGACCCCGCGCGCGCGCAGGCACTGGCAAACTATGTCGGCACCACGCTGCGCGCGCAAATCATCGAACTCGATCGCGCGCGCAATCGTCTCATCTTGTCCGAACGCCTTGCCCATCCTTCGCCGGCTGATACGGAACAACTCTTGAATACCTTCACCCCCGGACAGATTCGGCAGGGCATTGTCCGCAATGTCACCGACTTTGGTGCGTTTGTTGATCTCGGTGGTGTGGAAGGACTGGTGCATGTCTCTGAACTATCGTGGCACTATGTACCTCATCCGCGTCAAGCCCTGCAACCCGGTCAAACCGTGGACGTGTACATCCTGCAGGTCAATCATGAACAAAAACGGATCGCGTGTAGCATCAAACGCCTGACGCCCAACCCCTGGCTCAGCCTCGGCGACCAGTTGAAACCCGGCGATTGGACCGAGGGGGTGGTGACCAGCATCGTTCCTTTTGGTGTTTTTGTGCGCGTGGCAGCAGGGGTGGAGGGCCTGGTGCATATTTCGGAATGGACGCGCGGCAATCACGTTGCTGCGCGGGACAATCTGCAAGTGGGTCAAACGGTACGTGTGCGCGTGCTCGAACTGGACATTATGCAACAAAGAATGAAACTGGGATTGCCACGTGTGCCGACGCGTCGAGATGGCGCGAATGCTACCGTGCCGCCACCGCCGGAATTCGACCCGGAGTACTGGGACTTTTTAGCCCGTCTGGGATAGCCAATGGTACAGCGACGCGCCAGAGAACCGAAATCTACCTTCGGGTTACGCTGGAATCTTTCGCCGCAGGCACAGCGCGACATTGCCGGCGTGATTCTGCTACTCATTGGCGCGCTCCTCTTGTTGACGCTGCTGCGCATCACGCGCGGGGTTATCGCCGATGGCGTTGCCGGCATTCTGCAAGCGCTCTTTGGGTGGGGCGCGTATGCCCTGCCCTTCGTCGCGTTCGGTGCAGGCGTGTTCCTGTTGCGACGCGACTTTTCGCCGGAAACCTCTATCGCCTGGGGACGCATCTTTGCCGGCGAAATCGCGTTCGCAGTGGTGCTGGCATTGATGCACCTCATCGCCGCGCCGAGTGATGCCGGCGCGTTCGCGCAAAGTGGCAACGGCGGTGGGTTTATCGGCGGGGCAATTGCCGGCATCGCGACCTACTTTTTGGGTCCCACGCCCAGCCTCATCGTATTGACGATTCTAGGTGTGCTACTTGTTCCCGCACTCCTCGGTTTATCCACCACCCAGTTACGCGCGTGGAGCGAGGCGCTGGCACAGCGCGCCGAACAGACGCGACCTCCTGCGCCGGCGCCCATCAAACTGCCGCCGCCACCTAAACCGCTCGTTACGCGACCACCCGCCGGAGTGCCCCAGCCGCCTCCTGAGCCTGTCAGCACCAGCGAAGAGCCGGAGCAGAGCGCAGACGATTTACCCACTGTGCGTCCCACGTTTGGCACCAAGCCACCGATGAAAACGAGCACGGCGTCGCAGGCGATTCTCACGCCCCGCCGAACGCGACGCCGCGCGCCCGTGCTCCCTTCGCTCGACCTGCTCGATCTGACGAGCGAATCCAAATACGGCGCCACCGATGCGAATCGTAAAGCGCGCCTCATCGAAGAGACGCTGGCGCACTTTGGCGTGCCGGTCACGGTCAAAGAAATCCATGCCGGTCCCACCGTGACCCAATTCGGGCTTGAACCCGGTTTCATCGAACGACGCGGGAGCGATGGGCAAATTCGTCCGCGCAAAGTGTCGGTGAATCGCATCGCCGCGCTGCAACACGATCTGGAACTCGCCCTCGCCGTCGCGCCGATTCGCATCGAAACGCCTGTGCCCGGTAAACCGATTGTCGGCATCGAAGTCCCGAATCAATCCGTCGCGGTGGTCTCGTTGCGCGGCGTGATGGAGAGCGAGGTTTTCAAGACCAGGAAAAAGAAAACGCCGTTGCTGATTGCACTCGGACGCGATGTCTCGGGCGCGCCGCAGGTAGCGGATCTGGGTACGATGCCGCATCTCCTCATTGCTGGCGCCACCGGCTCGGGCAAATCGGTTTGCATCAACGCGATTATCGCGTGTCTCATCTTTAACAACTCGCCGGATGACCTGCGCTTGATTATGGTGGACCCCAAGCGCGTCGAACTAATCAACTTTAACGACATTCCCCACCTGTTGGGTCCCGTCGTCGTCAATGTCGAAGAAGTGGTGGCGTGCCTGCGCTGGCTCACGCGCGAGATGGACAATCGCTTTACGTTATTCGCCAGAGAAAAAGTCCGCACCATCGAAGCCTTTAATGAAAAGATGAACAAGACAAACGGCGACACAATGCCGTACATTGTCGCGCTGGTGGACGAACTGGCGGATGTGATGCTGGCAGCGCCAGAGGAAACCGAAAAATTGTTGACGCGTCTGGCGCAGATGGCACGCGCGACCGGCATTCACCTGATTATTGCCACGCAACGACCATCGGTGGATGTGGTGACAGGGTTGATCAAAGCCAACTTTCCCGCGCGCATTTCCTTCGCGGTAACCAGTGGCGTAGATTCGCGCGTCGTGCTGGATACGCTGGGCGCGGAAAAATTACTGGGGCGCGGCGATATGCTCTATATGGCAAGCGATTCTTCCAAGTTGGTCCGCTTGCAGGGCTGCTTTGTCTCGGACGATGAAATCGCGCGACTGGTCAATTTCTGGCGCGAACGCGCCCTTACCGATTCTTTCTCCATTCCGCGCCAGGCGCCGTGGCAAGATGAGGTTGACAACACACCCGAGACGAATGATGATGAATTGATCGAACGCGCCATCGCGCTGGTACGCCATTCCGAGCGCACTTCGATTTCGTTTCTGCAACGCAAACTGGGCATCGGCTATCCGCGCGCGGCGCGCCTGATGGATCAACTCGAAGAGCGCGGTATCGTTGGACCCGATGAAGGGGCAGGCAAATCGCGCGCTGTGCTTGTGAGCGGTGTCAGGCATCTGGAAGTAACGCCGGTGACACGGCGGCGCGGCGCGTCCCGCGCCTCCCTCTGGACTGCCGTATCGCGGTGGGTAGAAAGACTCCGACCGCGCCGATGAAAGTTAGAAAATATCCGCAAAGGACACAAAAGATCTACTCAGCCCCGGGCATCACTCGCTGTCGGTTAGAAACCGACGGCTAACGCAAGCCGATGGGTTGAGCCTGAATTTCGCGTCGTTGTAGGGGCGAAAAATCTTTCGTCCCTGCGGGAACAACCCCACTCATTCCCCTGCCCCCTTTTCTC
>DAOTYB010000023.1:0-6951 GCA_034435315.1 Anaerolineae bacterium
GAATCGCTGGAGGCGTGGCTGGAACTGGTGGTGAGGACGAACGGGTGGGGCGGCTTTGGAAGGCGTGCACCGTCAATCTAGTACGGTGCGCGTACGCAGGCGATTACACGGAGAGCAATGCCGCTCTCCATTATTTTTATGCTGCTCAACTGATCGCGCCTGCGGATGTGACAACGCCATCTTCACCTACGACGGCGACACAGCGGCGTCACCAAGCGACGGTCAACGAAGCCCGATCTACCTGTGAGGAATCACAATGAGATGACAAATGGCGCGGTCACGCAATATTACCCTTTCGGCACATAACGCATTGCGCTACGAACCATCGCAGGCGTCACATACATTCATAGCAATCACCTCGGCAGCACCAGCGTCGCCAGCACCGCCAGCGGCGCGCTCGTCGCGCGGCAAACGTACTTCCCGTACGGCGCGCCGCGCGCCAGCGAAGGCATCCTCCCCACGGACTACACTTTCACAGGGTAGCGCGTTGACGCGAGCGCGGGGTTGATGTACTATCACGCGCGCTACTACGACGCCGCGCTGGGGCGGTTCATCCAGCCCGACACAATCATCCCCGACCTTTACAACCCCCAAGACTTGAACCGATACAGTTACGTCCGCAATAATCCAGTACGATACACTGATCCAAGTGGACACTGCGGACCCGTTTGTTTAGGGGTAACCGTTCAGGTGGGTTAAGAGTTGGGCAATAGCGATGGCAGTTTGGCACCGCGCGCCCCTCCCCATAGCCGAAACAACTCTTGAGCCTGTTCAAGGAGGGCCTGACCGAGCCGTGCTGAATTACCACCTCGCTCTACCAATTTCTGCAAGTCCCGTTTCAAGTGCGCCCAGCACAATTGGCGCCGCTGCGGAGCGAGCCAGTTGTAGGCGCTCCATCGATCCGAGCCCGTAATGCCTGGAAAGGCTTCCCCCAAGAGGGTCTTGGCGCCTTGGGCACCGCGGGTCGCCAGCACCAGAAACACGACCACCTGCGGGGTGGCGCACACCCAAAGCCAGGCGCGTCGGGACTGTTCGCGCCAGCCGGTTTCATCCAGATTAGCCGCTGGTTGCTGCTGGACATATGTCTGTGCCTCAGCGACGGGTTGCGCCAGAGCCGCGACGTGGGGTTGCACGCGCGGGAGTTCGGTCACTTGATGGCATTGCGGTGCTGGGTCGTCACCCAGCAAGAGTGCCCCATAGGTGCAACACGCCATCGGATGGAGCTCCACGCGCTGCTGAACTTGACTGAGCGGCTTGCGGGAGCGCGCGCGTCCGGGGTGTCCTGGTTGGACACCACGTGGGCGGCCTGCAGGTGGGCGTGATGGACGCGATGGGACACTGGGTGGATGGGCAGAAGGGGGCTTAGGAGTTACGCGAGTTTTGGTTCACGCGCTCTTCCAACTTTGTCAGGCGTTGAAGCAGTGTCATCGCCCATTGACGAACAGACTGGGGTGCGGCTGCCCAGTCTGCGGCCGAAATGCCCTTAGGAGCTTGCTCGATATTCACGCCAATATTATCCAACAATTTCTGTGCGTTGTCTATCCCCAAATTTGGGGATTGACAAATTCGACAAAATACCACCTGAACGGTTACCCAATTTTTAACGTGCGAAATTTAGGCTTAGCAAGTGAAACGCGTGAATTGGCAGGATTGAATTTATCGTGATGCGCTCATGGTTCACCTACCTCCAACAAGGTCTGGCGCGCCAATTGCCGGACGATCGCCTTGGCGCGTCAGGCGGCGCGCGCGCGCTGCGCGCGAATCTCAAGAACCTGCGCCCGTTTGTGCAACGTCATTGGCGCAAAGGCGCGCTCGGCGCGCTGCTCATCCTCCTCCACACCTTGTTGAGTTTCCCCGATCCACTGATCTACCGCTACATCGTGGACAATGTGATTCTGGCGCAACAACTGCACCATCTCGCGCTGGCGATTGGCGTGTTACTCGCGATTCAAGCGTTCGAGGTGCTTGCCGGGATGTTGCGCCAATTCTACTTTGCGCGCTTTGAGCAAGACGTGCTGCTCGATTTGCAGCGCGACCTGCTCGAGCACACTTTGCAATTCCCCAAGTCGTTCTTCGACGCCAGAGAGACCGGCTATTTGATGTCGCGCCTCCTCTCCGATGTGCAGGGCTTGCGCTGGTTTTTCTCCGGCACACTGGTTTACGTCGGCACGAACGCGCTGCAACTGGTCGGTGGCATCGTCTTGCTCTTTTACCTCGAATGGCGTCTCGCGCTCGTCACGACGGTGCTACTCCCTGCGCTCTACCTCATCGTCAATTTTTTCTCCGCGCGCTTGCGCGTGCTCAGTCACCAAACGATGGAACAGCAGGCGAACGTGACGCGCACGCTCGAAGAATCGCTGGCGACGACCGCGCTCATCAAAGCGTTTGCGTCGGAACAGCGCACGGTGGGACGTTTGACAGAACAGTTGCACGCGGTGCGCCAGGTGGTGCTCGAACAAGTGACTGTCGGCGCGGTGGCGAACGTCGTCATCAGCGCGATGCCGGGCTTGGCGCGCGTCGTCGCGCTCGGGGGCGGCGCGCTCCTCGTTGTGCGCGGCGAGTTGACGCTCGGCTCGCTCCTCGCGTTTCAGGCGTACATCGGTTTTGTGTACAGCCCGGCGATTTATCTGGCGCACGCGAATCTGCAACTGCAAAACGCGCGCGCCGCGCTCGAACGCATCTCGGCGTTGTACGACATTGTGCCAGAGGAAAATGTGGGGACGGGGCGTCGCGTCGAACGCTTGCGCGGCGCCATCGAATTCAAGGACGTTTCGTTTTCGTACGATGGACGCGAGTCGGTTCTGGAGAACGTCTCGTTCAAGATTCAGCCCGGCGAACAGGTGGCGATTGTGGGACCCAGCGGCGTCGGCAAGACGACGCTGCTCAGTCTGCTCTTGCGATTCTACCAACCGACGCGCGGCGAAATCTGGTTCGACGATGTGCCGGCGCGCGAGTACGACGTGCGCGCGCTGCGACAACGCATCGGTTATGTGGCGCAAAGTCCGCAGTTGTTGAGTGGCACACTGCGCGAAAATCTTTGCTACGGCAATCCCGCTGCGAGCGACGCGCAAATCACGCGCGCCGCGCAAATCGCCGGCATCCACGCGTTCATCACCAGTTTGCCCGAGGGCTATAATACGCGCGTCGGTGAGCGCGGGGTCAACTTGTCCGAGGGGCAAAAGCAACGCGTGGCGCTTGCGCGCGCGCTCATCCAGGACCCCGATATTTTGATTCTGGACGAGCCAACCGCCGCGCTCGATCGCCTCACCGAAAAATCCATTTTCGATGTGTTGCCCGAGGTCGTCCGCGGCAAGACCGTGTTCATCGTCGCGCATCGCCTCGCAACGATCCAACGCGCAGACCGCATTCTGTTGTTGAACGAAAATCGGTTGGTGGCGGAGGGAACGCACGCCGAATTGTTCGCGCGCAACGCGTACTATCGGACGCTGGTGGAGAATGCGCAGGGTTAGATCGGATAGCAGGGGCGAGCCGACGGCTCGCCCCTGCTCGCCCCTACACCATTATTTCAAATTCGTTTCCACCACGCGTCCGTTTTCCAGAACGATGTGATGCGTAAAGAGGCGTTCGTTTACGTGGACGTGACTGATGAGGAAAATCTGATCAAAGGCGCGCGCGATTTCGCCTTCGGTGAGGAGTTGAATCAGCGCATCGGCGCGCTCGTCGTCGAATGAACCGAGCGGCTCGTCGAGGAAGATGAACGAGGGCGCCGCGCCGCGCTCTTGCGGCAGGGTCGCCAGCGCGAAGGCAAGGCGTAGCGCGAGTGAGAATTGATCTTTGGTGCCACCGCTGAAAATATTTTTTTCTTTGAACGCGCCCCCATTCCCCGCGCGTTCATCCCACACTTGAATCTTGTACGTTTCGGGATCCAGTTGCGCGTCGTGGTAACGATCGCGTGTCAAAGCTGGCAGGATGCGGCGCAAATAGTCCAACGTGGTGGGGAGCACTTTTTGCATAATCCGTCTGCGCGCCAGGGAGGCGATCTCCACACTGCGCTCGCGAATCTGCATCTCGCGCAGTTTGGCTTCCCACTCGGCGCGACACGTTGCTGGGTCGAGGGAAACATTCGCCAGTCCCAATTCGCGCTCCAGTTGCATTTGCCGATCGCGTAACGAGTGGACGCGTCCAACGAGTTCGCGTTGTTGCGCGCGCAGGGTCGCCTCGTCCTCACGCGCGAGCGTCTGGAGGTTCACGACCAACGTTTCGAGATCGTCCAACGTGGGCGATTCACCTAGCACGTTGGATTGTCCCAACGCCTCCAGCGCCTCGCGCGTTTTGGCGACAAGTTGCGCGGCGTTTTGCGCGCGCGGCTCACGTTCCCCCTGCCGTCTCCGCAACTCGTTTCCCAAAGCACGTTCTTGTTGCAGGACTGGATTGCCGCCGAGGGCGTCGTACTCTTCGCGCAAACTTTTGCCCACGCTGTTGTAATCGCCTACCTCGAAGCGCGCGTTCCACGCCGGCAAATCGGGTTGGATGGCGCGGGCTTGGGCGTACGCTTCTTGCGCGCGCTGTTGCATCTCGCGCATCTGTTGTTCGATTCGCGCGATCTCCTGGCGCGTTCGCGCCGCTTCCCCCGCGCGTCGTTTTGCCTGTTCGATCTGCGCGGCGATTTCGCCGTAGACGCGCTGCGCGGTTGCCGCGTCGAGCGCGATGCCCAGCGCGTCCGCGCGTGCCTGCGCGCGCGCGCGCCAGGTGGTGTAGAGTCGTTCCGCTTTTTGCGCGGCGCGCTCACTGCGCGCGCGTTCGGTCTGGAGTTGCGCGTCATCGGCGATGCTGTATTGCTGGCGCACTTGCTCCAGCATCGTGCGCGCGCGAACGATGCGTTCGCGCGTTGCATCGTAGGCAGCGCGCAAATCGTCGAGTGTGGGCGTGACGTGCGCGGCAATTTCGTCTCGCGCTCGCTCCGGCGAATCGGGTAGCGCGATATTCAACTGAGCGAGGCGCGCCGCGGCTTCATTGAGGCGCGCGCGTTGCGCTTCGGTAAGAGTCGCTTGCGCGCGCAATTCCCCCTCGACGTAGCCCAACTCTTCCGACGTACGCGCCAGGTCGTACCACGTTTTGACGATGCGCGCAGCCAGCACGATGGCGATGAGCGCGGCGATACCACCGATGCCGAGCGCGAGAAGCACTGCCAACCCCAGTGCGTTGGGCTCTATGCGCGCAAAGGCCAGCGTCACTGTCGTGACGACCAGCGCGACGATGGCGATGAGCGCGGCGGCACCGCCATAGACCTGCATTCGCAGACGCCGCGCCTGCTGGTCGCGCGCAATCTGTTTTTCCTGCACGCGGCGCGCGAGTTCGGCAGACGGTGCCACCGCGTGCTGCGCGGCAATCCACTGTTCCAACGCGGCGTTCACTTGAGCCTGGTGTTGTTGCGCTTGAATCTGTTCCAGCGCGGCGTGTTCGCGCGCGAGTATGGCGTTGGACTCGCTGATGCGCGTTTGCGCTTGCGCAAGTTGCGCGGCGCGTTGCACGTGGCGTTCGCGCGCGGCGCGTAGTTGTTCGACGCGCGCGAGGCGTCGAGTGAAACGACGCAACTCGGTCAAGCGGGTTTGGAGCGTGGGGATGGCATCTGCCGCGCGCTGCGCGTCGGCTAGTTCTTGGGTCAAGCGTTCAAGTGTACGCGCCTGTTCGTCGCGCTGCGCGATGGCGTCGCGCGCGTCTTTGATATGCTCCATCGCTGTTCGCAACGCTTCGAGGCGCGCGACGCGTTGCGCGAGATCGTTGTGCTGCGCGGCGAGTTCGTTGATCCTGGCATCGAGTTGTTGGATGGCGCGCAGTTCGTTCCGCGCGCCCTCGGCCGCGCGGCGCAAATCGAGCAAACGGAGTTGGCTTTCGGTGTGCGCGAGTTGTTGTTGGAGCGGCGGCAGTTCGGCTTGAATCGCGGCAAGGTCGGCACGCTTTTTCAAGCGTTCCAACTCTTGTTTATCTTCAGCGCGTACTTTGAGATCGTCCTCGACGCGTACGAGCGCGTCGAGATTCAGCAATTTGGCGAGCGATTCTTCGCGCTTGGCGCGCGCGAGTCCTTCGAGTTTGTCTAACTTTTTTTGCTCGACAAAGCAGGTGTTGAGCAGCGCATCGCCATCAAAGCCCAGTTCCGCAATGAGGCGTTTGTTGACAGCAGTGTTGCCGCGAATTTCGTCTACCGCCTCGCCATTCCAGATGTCGAGTTCCCAGACGTTGTTCTTGCTGCGCGTGATCGTTCGGCGAATCTGGAACAGGCGCGTGTTCACCTGAAGGTCGAGTTCGACGCGCGCTTTTTCGACCCCATACCGAATCAAATCGTCGAGATGGCGTGTTCCTCCTTCGGTGACGAGCGCGTGGCCAAAGAGGGCAAAGTACAACGCTTCGAAGAGTGTGGACTTGCCCGCTTCGTTTTTTCCTTGCACAAGGACGCGCGCGTGAGCAGGTATGTGCAACTCGACTTCTTGCAGTTGTTTGAAATTGTGGGCAAAAAGGCGTTTGAGACGAATCATTGGAAATTGGGTGATTGGGTAATTGGGTGATTAGGTGATTGGGTGATTGGGTAATTGGGTGATTAGGTGATTGGGTGATTGGGTGATTGGCTGATTCGATGGTTGGATTATAGCACAGTTTGGAGAATGTAGAAAATATCCTATTGCGTTCTCGTGCAAGTGTGTTATAATCGCAACACGTTGATACATCGAGTTGGGTTGTATCGGCGATAGGTTATGGGCACGCGTTGTTCGTTCGTAACTGCTCAGCCCCGGGCATCGCTCGCTGTCGGTTAGAAACCGATGGCTAAAGCAAGCCGATGGCTGAGCCTGAATTTCGTCGTTCTTCCCACGGAATAACCCCACTCAGCCCCCTGCCCCCTTCTCTCCCCGCAAAGCGGGAAGAGAAGGGGGAGATGGGTGCGGGGGAGTGGGCGGGCGGCTTTGCCGCCCGCCCACTCCCCCGCCCTTGATTCCC
>DAOTYB010000024.1:0-6466 GCA_034435315.1 Anaerolineae bacterium
TATCCACGAGACGGGTAGTGCTGCTCGGACGCCCTGTCGGCTACGTTTGCCCCATCTGCCCCCTGCGAACCATATCAGTTCTTGACAGAGAACACGGTTGCTCTCCCCGCATAGCGGGGAGAGCAGGGGGCAGGGGGATGAGTGGGGTTATTCCCTGGGAACGATGACGAAATTCAGGCTCAGCCATCGGCTTGTATTATCCGTCGGGTTCTAACCAACAGCGAGCGATGCCCGGCGCTGAGTAGTTACAAGATTTTTTCCTTCGTGTTCCTTCGTGACCTTCGTGGACAAATGTATTTTCAAAGGAGGCACAATGCTCGAAGAGTTCAAGAAATTTGCAATGCGCGGCAATGTTATTGATCTTGCAGTGGGTTTCATTATGGGCGGCGCGTTCGGCGCGATCGTCAATTCGTTGGTGAACGACATCATTATGCCGCCGGTGGGTTTGTTGTTGGGCCGCGTGGATTTTCGTGGCTTGTTCATTGATTTGTCCGGGCAGGGGTACAAGACGCTCGAAGCGGCAAAGGCAGCGAACGCGGCAACGATCAACTATGGTGTGTTTATCAACACGATCATCAACTTTATCATCGTTGCCTTTGCGCTCTTTCTGTTGATTCGCGCGGTCAATCAATTGACTGCGAAACCTGCTCCGCCGGCGGCACCTACCGAAAAAGAGTGCCCATTCTGCTTTTCCAAAATCCCTATCAAAGCAACGCGCTGTGCTCATTGCACGTCCCAGTTATAGTTTAGAGTAGCACAGGATTCAATCCTGTGCTACTTTGTATAATCTCACAATTTGCGTTATAATGGTGACAACCTCAAGGAGCAAAAAACGCGGAGATGAGTTTTCGGGTTGGCGAAACAATCGGTCCCTACAAAATCGTCGCACAGATCGGTCAGGGGGGTATGGCGACGATTTTCAAAGCGTACCAGAGCAATCTGGATCGCTATGTGGCGCTCAAGGTGATGCATCCTGCGCTCAAAGAGGATCGCTCGTTTGTGATGCGCTTGCAGCGCGAAGCCACTGTCATTGCCAAACTGAGCCACCCGAACATTGTCGCTGTCCATGATTTCCGCGAGTACGAAGGCATTCCGTTTCTCGTCTTGCAATACATCGAAGGCAAAACGCTCAAGGAGGTTCTTCAGCAACAGAAACTCAACACGCAACAGATTCTCAACATCATTTGCCCGGTGGCGGACGCGCTCAGTTACGCGCACGCGCGCGGCGTTTTACATCGTGACGTCAAGCCGTCGAACATTTTGATTGACAACGAGGGGCATGTTTATCTGAGTGATTTTGGTCTGGCGCGTATCGCGCAGAGTGGCGAGTCCACTGCCTCGCAAGATATGATGATTGGCTCGCCGCACTATCTTTCGCCTGAACAAGCCAAGAGCGAACCGGTGGATGTGCGCACCGATGTGTACTCCTTGGGCGTCGTTTTGTATGAAATGTTCGTGGGGCGCGTGCCGTTCAAAGCCGAGACGACCTACGCGACGATTCTCGCGCACATCAACGATCCGCCGCCGCTGCCCCGTTCGCTCAATCCCAGAGTGCCACCTGCCGTCGAGCAGGTCCTTCTCAAAGCGCTGGCGAAAAATCCTAACGAGCGTTATCCGACTGTGCGCGAGATGATGCGCGCGCTGGAGAACGCCGTACGCGGTCCGCGCGAAGTGGACGAACCCGCCGCGCCGATTCCGCTTATCGAGTATAAACCATCGCCCGATGTGGTCACACCATCACCACAAGCGCGCGTGGCAACTCCCCCAGCGCCAGCCGCGCCTCGCGCGACACAATCGCGCCGCTGGTTGCCGATGGCAATCGTATCGAGTGTGCTCATCATCATTCTGGCATGTCTTGGACTGGGCGCGCTCGTGTTGTTGCCGGGTCTTGCGGGTACACCTACCCCGGTGATATTCCCCGTTACTACTCCCACTCGCGTCGGCATATTGCCTGTACCTACCGCCACCAGTCCGCTGGTGTTACCACCGCTACCCTCGCCCACGCGCGCGCTCTCGCCGACTCCTGTGACAGCGCCGCGGGGTAAGATTGCTTACACCGTCGTCATGGGGAGCAATCCCGATCAACGCACGATCTACCTTGCCGATGCCGACGGCACGGACGCGCGCGCGATCATCGAAGCGGCGCTCTGGCCCTCGCTTTCGCCGGATGGTAAACAGATTGCGTACTATCGTATTCGCGAGGAAGGCATTTACATCGCCAACAGTGATGGGGGTGCCGCGCGCCGCGTTGTCTCTGGCGAAACGTGTTGTGTTCAATGGGCGCCCGATGGCAAACGATTGATGTATTTGCATGGCAAACTCAAAACGGGCGATGTCAAAATCGTCATCATCAATCCCGATGGCACCGGCAGAGTCGAAGTGACGACCGGTTTTAGCCCGGCGTGGGCGCCCGATGGTCAACGTATCGTTTACACCGCTTGTCAACCAGGGACGACGCACTGCGGTTTGCATATCTTCGATTTGCGCGCGCAACGCGCCACGATGATCACGCGCGACGATGGCAAAACGCCGCATTGGTCGCCGCGCGGCGACAAAATCGTGTATCACGCGGATAGTGGTCAGGGAGCGACCAATCTGTTCATCATCAATCCCGATGGCAGTGGACGTACGCAGGTGACGTTTGGCAAAGGCAATACTGGGCAAGCCGTATGGTCAGTGGATGGTAATTTTATTTTCTATCGTTCAGATCAAGATGGTCGGGCGTGGGGAATTTTTGTGATGCGCGCGGATGGCAGTAGCCGCCGCTTGCTCATCAACAACGTTCCGCCCGATGGCGAGCACTGGGCGCGCGAGTTGTTGAGCACCAGTCCCTAGTGACACCATGTTCGAAATTTGCTTTCTCGGTACCAGCGCGTCCGCACCCAGCATCGAACGGAATATGACCTCGACGTTGGTGGTTCACGAGGGACAGCGTTTTTTGATTGACTGTGCGGAAGGAACGCAACGCCAGATTTTGCAGAGTGGTTTCGGGTTCAAGGAAATGCGTCGCATTCTGTTGACGCATGGACACCTGGATCACATTCTCGGTCTGGGCGGGCTCCTTTCTACGTTCGGTCGCTGGGAAGCCATTACGTGCATCGAAATTTACGGCGGTCGGTGGGCGCTGGATCGCGTGCGCGATCTGGTCAAAGTCGTCCTGCGCGGCAAAGAGGTAGAGATTGATATTGACTTGATCGAAGTCAAGCCAGGAGTTTTGATCGAAGAAAAGAATTTGACGATTTCTGCCTTCTCGGTCGTGCATCGTGGGAGTGGTTGTTTTGGATACATTTTTCAAGAGCGCACCAAACGTCCCTTTCTGGTCGAACGCGCCGAGGCGCTCGGTGTACCAGCGGGACCCGAACGGCGACGTCTGGTCGCAGGCGAAACGATTACGCTGACCAATGGCACCGTCGTCACGCCCGATGATGTGCTGGGCGCGCCGGTGCCCGGCACCAAACTGGTTTACGTGGGCGATGTCGCGCGCACAGACGAGGTAATCGAGCCTGCCTTTGCCGCCGACGCGCTGGTGATGGAGGCGACTTATCTCGAAGAGGACGCCGAGATCGCGCGACAGTTTGGGCATATCACGGCAGCGGCGTCCGCGCGCGCCGCACGCGCAGCACAGGTCAAGCAACTCTACCTCACGCACATTTCGCGTCGCTATTCGGGCGCGCAAATCGAAGCCGAAGCGCGCGCCATCTTTCCCAACACCATCGTGGCAAACGATCTGGATCGCGTCATCGTCAAGCGCGCTCAGCCCGATCCCATCGCCACAGCGGTCTAGCCGATGCAACGTCCGACGATTTCTGTGATCATTCCCACGCGTAATGGCGCGCGTACTTTGCCGCTTTGTCTGGACGCGCTGCGCACCTCGACGTATTGCCCTGCCGAGATTATCGTCGTGGACGATGCCTCGAGCGATGGTTCCGGTGACTTGGCGCGTCGTTATGATTGTCGCGTGATTCGCATGGACGAGAACATCGGCGCGGCGCGCGCGAAAAATCGCGGCGCGCGCGCGGCAACGGGCGATGTTTTATTTTTCACCGATGATGATGTGATTGTTGCGCGCGACACACTTGCGCGCGTGGCGGAAAATTTTGCCGATGCGCGCGTTGCGGCAGTGGTGGGGTTGCTCCATCGCCAGATTCCGTTCGACGATTTTGCCAGCAACTTTAAAAATCTCTGGATGTGTTTTACGTACGAGTGTCTCCCGCGCGAACGCATCGGACTGTTTTATACGAGTGTGGCAGCGATTCGCCGCGAGATTTTTCTCGCGCTCGATGGTTTCGACGAAAACTATCGCGGCGCGAGTATCACCGAAGATACCGAGTTTGGGCAACGCGTGTGGAGCGCGGGGTACACGATCGTTCTCGATGCGCGCGTCGTGGTGACGCACTGCAAGCACTATACGCTGCATGAGGTGCTCCGCACCGATTTTCTGCGCGCGCGCGCGCTCGTGCTGATGCGCTTGCGCAAGTGGGGACAGCCGTTTTATACGAGTGTGCCACGCTTTTACCAACTGGGCGTGCCGCTTTTGTTCGCTGCGCTGGGATGTCTTGCCGCGACCATCGTGCATCCAATTTTTCTTATCGTCGGCATTGCTTTACTTGTCACGTTTTATGTTTTATTCTTACCCTGGTTGATGTACCTCGCGCGCGCGCGCGGCATCGTTTTTGCTTTACGCGCTGCGCTGTTCCAGCCGCTCGATGCGCTCGCGGTCGGCGCGGGAATGTTCGTCGCGCTAGTCGCGTTTGCGCGTGGGGTGCGCTATTGAATCCATCTGCGACGGTCGGCGGCGGCGCAGCGTCGCAGGAAAACGGGAATGCGACGCTGCGTCGAGTCCGTCGGCGGTCGTGAAAAATAAAAGGAGTCACCTATGTCTCTGCTGAATTATCTCAAATTCGCGCCGCGCATTCTGTACAAGAAAGGCGCGTCGCCACTATACTTTGTGTTGTTCGTCACCAAGAACTGCAACGCGCGTTGCGGTCATTGCTTGCTCGGTTCGCACGAACGACACACCGGCGAACTGACGATTGATGAAATCGAAAAGGTCAGTCGCTCGATGGATGATATGCTGTTCTTCACGCCCACCGGTGGCGAACCGTTCTTGCGGCAGGATTTGCCGGAGATCGTCAAGATCTTTCACAAGAACAATCACGCGCCGAACGTGGGCATTCCGACGAACGGCTCACTCACGAGTCGCGTGGTGGATGGCACGCGCGCGATTCTGGACGCCTGTCCTGATCTCGACTTGCACATTGACGTTTCGATTGACGGTGTGGGTGAGGATCACGATCGGTTTCGCGGATTCAAGGGCTTGTTCGATCGCGCGATTCGGACGTATCGTGAACTGCGCGTGCTCGAAAAACATTACAAGAATTTTTCCGCGTGCATTCAAATTTCTGTCAGTGCTTACAATCACGAGAAATTGAATGAGATTTACGATTATCTCAAGACGCACGTGGGCGTCAACACGGTGTTCACGCTGCTCTTGCGCGGTGATCCCAAGGACCCGGCTGCCAAATATACCCCGCCGATAGACCCCAGGGCGAACCAATTTGACATTGATAACTATCTCGCGTTCCACGATCGGCTAGAACGTGACAACAAGGCGCGCGAACTGTCGGGCTATTACAAATTGCCCTTTGGCGATTTCATCAACGCCAAGCGCATCATTCGCCCCAAGTTGATTGCCAGGATGATCAAGGAACGTCGCTTTGTGATTCCGTGCTATGCAGGCACGCTCGGCGGCAATATGTTCTCGAACGGCGATGTGCTGGCATGCGAATTGATGGGCGAAGAGTTTGTGCTGGGGAATGTGCGCGATTACGATTACGATTTCAAAAAGATTTGGTACTCGCCCAAAGCCGATCAGGTGCGCGAGTGGATTTCCAAAACCAAGTGCTATTGCACGTACGAATGTTTCTTGACCGTGAACATCCTGTTCAATCCGTTGATGTATCCGGTCATTCTCAAAGAGTGGGCGACGCTCAAGTGGGCGCAATTGCGGCACGGTCTCTCGCCCGAGGTGATGCAAGCCGCGCCGCGCCCGGTGGAAAGTTATCGCGTGGAGATCTAGCCGTGCACGACGAAAGACAAAGGACGAAGGACGAAAGACGAAATTCGTCGCTGGTCGCGCCAAGCGGTCCTCCGGCGTAAGTGCCAAAGCGCGTTTTGTGTCTGTGCGCAGTATATACCTGCAACGGTCGCGAACTTTTATTTTCCAGCGGCGTGGCGGCGTCTTCTGTTCAACCGATTCGACAGCAGAATGAACGTTAAACAAGTGGGTGTACGCCAGGGCTTGACCCCACTCATCCCCCTGCCCCCTTCTCTCCCCGCTTTGCGGGGAGAGAAGGGGGAGATGAGAGCAAGGGGTGAGGGCGGGCGGCGAAGCCGCCCGCCCTCACCCCCTACCCTCTGCTTCCCCCTCCCCACGCCGCAGAGCGGCGTGGGGAGGGGGCAAGGG
>DAOTYB010000025.1:0-20586 GCA_034435315.1 Anaerolineae bacterium
GGGGCAGGGGGATGAGAGGGGCATTCCCGTAGAGGTGAAAGATTTTTCGCCCGTACAACGATGGCGAAACAACGCGCATCGTAACCTTCCGATGGCAGAAAAGACTTTTGCACACTACTTATTTTCATCAAGGAGTTTCCAATGACCTATCTTGACCGCGCGCGTGCATTGCACGATCGCCTCGTGGCGATTCGGCGTGATCTGCACGCGCATCCCGAATTATTCTTCCAGGAAGTTCGCACCGCGCAACGCGTCGTCGAGGTTCTGCGCGAGTTGGGTATCGAGGCGCACACCGGCATCGCGCGCACCGGCGTTGTGGCGTACATCGGCAATGGAGCGCCGCGCCTCGCGCTGCGCGCGGATATGGACGCGCTGCCGATTGTGGAGGCGAACGATGTGCCATACAAATCACAAAATCCCGGCGTGATGCACGCGTGCGGACACGACGCGCACGTGGCGTGTTTGCTCGGCGCGGCGATGCTGTTGCGCGAGGATGAACAACGCGGCGCGCTGCGCGGCTCGGTCAAACTGCTGTTTCAACCCGCCGAAGAAAATTGCGGCGCGGATGGCAAGAGTGGCGGTCGTTTGATGGTGGAAGAGGGCGCGCTCGACGATGTGGACGCGGTGGCAGGGTTGCACGTCTCCAGCGCGGCGCCCAGCGGTGAAATCAGCGTGCGCGCCGGCGCGTTTATGGCGGCGGTGGATACGTTCGAAGCGGACATCATCGGGCGCGGCGGGCACGGCGCGTATCCGCACCAGACACTCGACCCGATCTGGCTTGTCGCACAAGTGGTCAATGCGATCTATGGCATCGTCGCGCGACGAATGGATCCGACCAGGCACGGCTTGATTTCGGTCTGCTCGATTCACGCCGGTACCACGACGAACGTCATCCCCGAAGCGGTGAAAATCAGCGGGACGATTCGCAGTTTCGATGCGGAGGTGCGCGCGCTGTTGCATCGCGAACTCCAGAACGCGCTCGCGCTGACGCGCGCGTGGGGTGGCGATTACAAATTGAACTTGATCGAGGGCTATCCCGCGACGGTCAATGATGCGCGGATGGTGGAACTGGTGCGCGCGGTCGCGCGCGATGTCGTCGGCGCGGACAAGGTGAAAGAGGCGGAGTTGCAGATGGGCGCGGAGGATTTTAGTTTTATGGCGCGCGCCAAGCCCGCCGCGTTCTTCAATTTGGGTGCGAAAAAAGACGCGCGCGCGCGCCCGCATCACAATCCAATCTTTGACATTGACGAAAGCGTGTTGCCCATTGGCGCGGCAATGCTTGCCGCTATCGCGCAACGCTTTTTCGAATCCCCAATCAAGTAGGGGCGAAAGATTTTTCGCCGTAGGAGCGAAAGATTTTTCGCTCCGCCGTTCTATCCATCGCGAAATAACCCCACCCCCTAGCCCCCATATGCGTCAACATAACTTTATGTAAAATTTCCTGAGATGGGTATAATTATAGCGACGAGGTTTCTCGTTAAATCTAAACCGTGAGGGGCATTCCATGTCTCAAATCACGAAAACCCTGGCTAACGACTGGGATGAGTTGGTGCGTCCTATTGAGAATAACCTGGAGGCCAGCGCGAAAGAATATGGCGCACTGTCCCGCCATCGGGGTTTCCAGTCAGCCGCCGCCTTGCTCCGCGCCATTTTGATTTACGCCACCGTCCTCTCGCTCTCACTCACGGCACTGTGGGGCGTGGGACTGAAGCTGTATAACATTAGTCGCCAAGCCATCGACAAGCAAATCCTCAAGAGTACGCCCTGGTTGCGCTATCTCCTCGGCCTCCTCTTGCGAACGCTAGTCTCTGTGCCACCTGCAGGAACGGGGCTGATTCACCGGATTGTCCTGCGCGATGCCTCGACCATCTCACGGCCAGGCAGCCCAGGGACAGAATGGCGCCTTCATTTAAGTTGGTGTCCCTTTCAACTCCAACCCGCACAGATGACACTGACGGACGCACACACGGGCGAAGGCTTCGAGGATGCCGCGCTGCAAGCCGGCGACCTTGTCCTGGCTGACCGCGCTCACGGGATTTGGCGCACGATCAAGCTGGCACTCGACGCCCTGGCCTTCTTTATCGTCCGCCTCACCTGGTCGAATTTGCCCTTGTGCACGCTAGAAGGGCAACCCTTCAACCTCATCGCCTGGCTGCGCCATCTGCCCAAAACGCAGACGACCGCCGAAATCACGGTGGCTGCCGCCAATGACCCGTTGCGGCGTCCCTTGCGCTTGGTGGTGGGGCGTTTACCGGCGAAGCAAGCGAAGGAGGCACGTGCCGAAGTGAAACACCAAGCCCGCAAGGAGAAATGCACGGTGAATCCGAACACCCTCTTGGCCGCTGGGTTCTGCCTCTTGCTGACCAATCTGCCTGCAGCTACGTGGTCGGTGGAGGTGGTCTTGGCGTGCTATCGGATTCGCTGGCAAATCGAATGGTGTTTCCGGCGTTGGAAGGATCTGTGCCACCTCGATGAGTTACCGGCGTATCCAGCCAGGATTGCCGAGCCGGTGCTCTTAGCCAAACTGATTCTGATTGTGTTAATGCAAGCACGTCTTGGGCGCTTGCCTTGGGACGAGTGGTGGACGGGAGAAGAACCCGCGCCGGTCGTTTCTGCGATGGTGAGTATGGTCTATAACCATCTGTGTGAGATCATTCGCCCGGCAGCGGTGGTACTCCAACTCTTGGCAGACCCCACCCCCTTCCTGCGTCATTTGCGCTCCTCTCGCCGCAAGCGCCCTCTACAACTTGCTGACGCTACCCGGCGTTTGGCCGGGTTACTGGTTTAGTCCCCATCGCGGACACTGGCTAAAGTTGACGCATATGCCCCCTTGCCCCCTCCCCACGCCGCTCCGCGGCGTGGGGAGGGGGAATTGAGGTAGGGAGGTGAGGGCGGGCGGCTTCGCCGCCCGCCCTCACCCACACTCCCGAAGCCCCCTGCTCCCCGCTTTGCGGGGAGAGCAGGGGGCAGGGGGATGAAGTGGGGTTGTTGTTCCCATGGAACGACGGCGAAATTCAGGCTCAGACATCGGCTTAGCCGTCGGTTTCTAACCGACCGCGAGCAATGCCAGTGGCTGAGTAGATACCCTTTGGCTCAAAATGTCGTTCGGTTGAATGTTCGCGCGTTTCGCTGGGATAAAGCACAATCAATACCTGAGACGGTTCGCTTGCGACGTTCTGCCAGTGGTGCGGCAAGTGCGATTCGAACAGCAAACTGTCGCCCGGTTCAAGCAGGTAGGCGCGATCCTGGATGATGTAGGTGACACGTCCTTTGAGGCAGTACACGAACTCGTACCCCGTGTGGACTGTGGACTGGGTACCGCTTCCAGCGTGCGGTTCCAGCGTGACAAAAAACGGTTGCACAACGCGCGGAGTCAATCCTGCGCTCAGATCCTCTAGCGTACCGTGAGCGAAAGCGACACAAGCGCGCGACCGGGCTTGGGTATGCACCACGCGCGTGGGCGGCGTACCCGATTCGAAGAACGCGGTGAGTGGTACCTCGAGCGCGTGGGCAATCTGTTGCAGCGTACTGACACTCGGTGACGTTCTGGCATTTTCGATGAGACTCAGCGTGTTCATCGCCAGACCGCTCGCCGCGGCAAGTTCGCGAATAGACCAGCCGCGTTCTTCGCGCAGCGCGCGCACGCGTTGTCCCACGTGGATTTGAGTCGCCGAGATGCTTGACGGGGAAGGGCGCGTCCCGCGCGCGCTGCGTCCGCGCCGACGTCGCCGTGTGCCGAAAAGTTTAGGAGGCATACGCAATCCAATGTTTTTCAGTCAACAATATTTTATAACAAATTTGTTATTTTGTCAATGATTTAACCAATATTTTGGTGTGACCATACTGCATTTTGCGATTAAAAAAAGCCGCTTTTGCGGCTTGCAAACAAAGAGTCCGAGGAACAGACAATCGCCCTACGCGTCGCGCCACACCGAGCGCGCCGATTCGATATTGCCCAGCAGTCCGCGTAACGTCTCGCGCGATTCGGACACATCGGGTTGCATCAGCGGCGCGCACTCGTCCAAGGTGTGGCGCGCTTGCAACAACCCGACCGCGAACGCCATACAGGTCGCTTCGCCGCAGACGCGGCAATTCGTGCGCGGCAACAATTCCCACACGTCGAGTGGGCGCAGAGTCCGCCGCGCGTCATTGCGCGGTTGAATCGTTTCGCGCGCGTCCCACGTCTGGTTGAGCAAATCGCGCAGCGCGCTCAAAAGTTCCAGCCCTTCGTCCGCGTCTGTAACTTGCGTGATGTACACCGTGTTGGGCGTCAGCGTGATGAACCCCGGCTTGCGCCGCAGGACGAGCGACGGCGCGCGCGGATTGTAACTGATGACGTTTGGCAAAATCGCGTTGAGGAGTGGCAACACCGCGTCAATCGCGCGCGACGGTTTGCCGACGACGATGAGCTTGCCCGGTTCCGCGAGACACGGGCGCGTGTGGTCGAGCGTGATGTACTCGATGAACATCAGCGTAACACACCTTGCGGCGGTGGTGTAATGCCTGCCCCAGGCACGTCAATCATCACGTGTCAACCGCCTTCCATCGCTTGATGCAGCGGCGCGCGCGCGTGCGTGTCCAGAAATTCGAGCGCGGCGTCCCGGTCACGATCGAGCAAGATGCGATACAACTCTTGTAATTCTTTTTCGGTCACTGGAATGACCAACGCTTTTTTCATTCCAACCCTCCCGCGCGTTCCGCGACCACGCGCCGATTGCGCCGGTCCATCCAATACAACCCCACTGCTAACATCGCGAGGAACGCGACCAGGTACGCCGCGAGCAGAACGATGCTCGCGCCGTCAATCCACGCGCCGTAGATCAACCCCGCCAGCATACTGAAGAGCGCGACCCAGCCGACGTACGTCCACGCTTTCACGCGCCCGATGATCGTCGCGATGATGAGGATGCTTTGCAAACTCAACTCGGGATCGGACATCAGGTACGCGAGGAGCGGACCGCGATGCATTCCCAGTTGCAAGAACATATTTGCAATCGGCACTTCGACCAGCGTCGGAAAGTACATAAACACGCCAAAGACGACGCCCGCGAGATTGCCTGCAATTGTGTTCTCGCCCGCAATCGCTTCGATCCATTCTGGGCGAATGAGTTGACGTAGTATACCCACGACGAACACGCCGACGACGAGGAGCGGAAAAATTTGTTTGACAAAGCGCCACGATTCCCACAACCACTCTTGAATTTCGCCCGGCGTCAGACCGCGCCACGCGATCACGCCCAGCGCGCTCATTGCCAGCGCGACCGCAAACAAGCGTCCCGTGATGAGAATGTCCAGACCCGCGCGCTGCGGTTTCATTCCCACCGCCGCGACGAGCAGCGTGAGCGCGACGAGCGCGAGCGAGACAAATGTCCAGCGATTGAATCGCTCCAGAATTTGTTCCAAGCCCAGATACGATGTGATGCCGATGAGAATCAACAGCGCGATGAGAATCACACCCTGCACCGAGACGCCCTCTTCGCCTTTGCTCGCGTCGAACGGGACGAGGACGTTCAAAAATTCTTGCAGCCGATCCACACCCGCGAGCGGCAGCGTGAACTGTCCATAGGTGTTCGTCAGCGCATCAATCTTGAACGTGCCGGAAAGCAACAGCGCGACCAGCACCAACAAAAAGATCAGCGCGGCGCGACGCATCGTCCCGCGCGCGGCGAAGAGCGCGTCGGTCGCCTGGTCGTGCGCGGCATCCGCGCGGCGGAAAATTAGCGCCATAATCATCCCGATTCCGATGCCAAATGACAGTGACAGGACAAAGCGCGCAATCGCCAAATCCGCGCCAATCGCGACGCCGGTGTACGCGAGCGCCAGCACGTTTGCCGCCGGCGCGAAGAACAAGAACGTGATTGCCGGACCCAGCCCCGCGCCTTTTTTGTAGATGCCCGCAAAGAGCGGCACAATCGTACACGAACACACCGCTAGCACCGAGCCGGCGAGCGCGGCGGCGGGATACGAGATGAACTTGGGAGTGTTGCGCCCCAGGAAACGCGTCACCGATTCTTTGGGGATGAGCGCGGTCATTGCGCCGGCGATGTAGAACGCGGGTAGCAGGCAGAGCAAAACGTGCGCAGCAAGGTACGCCGCGAGGTTGCCCAAGCCGCCTTGAAGTAATTTCACGAGCCAGAAAGTAAGGTCCATTCTATTCCTTTATTTGAATATAGTTTTGTCAAAAGCAAGCCCCGTTTTGACGCGGGGCTTGCTGGCTATTTACTCGCGATCGCCGGCACGGGCGCGAACCACAGACGCTTGAAACGCAACGCCACGTTGACCAGAATGATCAGCACCGGCACTTCGAGCAAGGGACCAATCACCGTAGCAAACGCTTGCCCAGAATGAATCCCAAAGATCGCCACTGCCACTGCGATGGCCAGTTCGAAATCGTTGCTCGCTGCCGTGAACGAAACCGCCGTCGTTTCTGCGTACGTCGCGTTCATGCGCCGCGTGATGAAGAACGCCGCGAACCACATCGTCAGAAAGTAGAGCAAGAGTGGAATTGCCACGCGTACCACGTGAAGCGGCAACTGCACGATGTACTCACCTTTGAGCGAGAACATCACGACAATCGTAAAGAGCAACGCGATCAATGTGATGGGGCTAATGCGCGGCGCGAAGACTTGTTCGAACCACACTTTGCCTTTCCAAGCGATGAGCGAAAAGCGTGTGATGACGCCCGCGAGAAACGGAATCCCCAGATAGATGAACACGGTTTGCGCCGCGTCCACAATCGAAATTTCAGCGTTGACGCCTTGCGCCAAACCGAGTTGGGTGAGAAGAAACGTGATGAAGAACCAGATGTACACCGCGTAGAACAACACCTGGAACACGGCGTTGAACGCGACGAGTCCCACCGCGAGTTCGCGATCCCCTTCCGCCAACTCGTTCCAAACAATGACCATTGCGATACAACGCGCTAACCCTACCAGAATCACACCGATCATATATTCGGGATAGTCGCGCAAGAACAGAATCGCGAGCGCGAACATAAACACGGGACCGATGATCCAGTTGAGTAGCAATGAAAACGCGAGCAGTTTCGGTTTGCGAAAGACACGTCCCATCTCTTCGTACTTGACCTTGGCGAGAGGTGGATACATCATCAAGATCAAACCGATCGCGATCGGAATCGAAGTGGCGCCCACCGACATTTCCGCGATCCACGCGGTCACGGCGGGAAACCAGTAACCGATGCCGATACCCACTGCCATCGCCAAGAAAATCCACAGGGTAAGCAAACGATCCAATGTGGACAGTGTGCGAACAGGTGACTGTGTAGACGACATCATTCCTCCATAATTTTTCAGACCGCGTCTTCCAGCAACGCGATCATCTTGTCGCGTCGCTCCCGATAGACATCGGTGAAGAGTGGCGCGCATTGTTCCAGTTCCACTTCGCCCGCGACCAGTTTGAGCGCGAAGGTGAAACAGGTGGGTTGTCCACACACCTTGCAATTCGTCGCGGGCAGCAGTTTGTACACCTCCATCGGCTTGAGCCGCTGGCGCGTCTCGACGCTGGGTGTGATTTCGGCGCGGCGTTCCCACGTGCGATTGATGATCTCGACGACGCGTTGCACTTCGGTTGCCGCCGCGTCTTTGTCGCGCAGGTTGCTGATGGCAATTTCGCGCGGGCGGACCGCGATGGTATGCCCACCCATTCGCCACGTCAGCACGCGCGCGGCGTGATTGTAGATTGCCGTGCGAATCGTTGCATTGAGGTACGGCAACACCTCGCCAATATCATCGTCGAGCGTCGCGCGTACGCTCCATCGTTCCGCGCCGGGTTCGCACGGCGGCGCAAACACTTCCAGGTCATAACTTTGCAAGAGCATTGTGCTCCTCAAAAATGCGACTGCCGACCGACTCGGACGCAGCGTTGCATTCCCGTTTTCCTGCAACGCTGCGCCGCCGACCGCCGCTGTCTGACTTCTGACTACAACGCGCTGGTAATCATCGTCGTAATCTGCGAGAGTGCGGGCACGCGACCGACCGAAACGACCTTGTCGTTGATGACGATGGCGGGCGTGCTCATCACGCCATAGCGTAGCATCTCTTGCATATCCGTCACCAACTCCACTTGCGCTTCGATGCCCAGTTGCGCGACGGCTTGTTTTGCCAATTCTTCCACCTTGTGGCAATTGGCACAGCCCGAACCGAGAACTTTGATGTGCATTATTCGACCTCCTGTTTGAGTGATTTTTTGTGCCCACATTTTGGGCAAGAACACACCGCCAGGCGCGGTTTTTCCACTGGCACCCGCTTGACGCCGGTGCACGCGTTCACCGCATCCAACACATCGAACACGCGCGGATCGCGTACGCGATAGTAGACGCGCAAGCCCTCTTTGCGATCTGTCAACAATCCCGCCCGGCGCAGAAACATCAATTGCTGCGAGACGTATGCCTGACGCTGGCGCATGAGCGCGGTCAAGTGGCAGACGCATTCCTCATTATCCCGCAGCGCGTACAGCAACCGCAGACGAATCGGGTGCGCCAGCGCTTTCAAGAGTCGCGCTGAAACGTGATAGGTATCCGTAACTTTATTCATCTTTCTGAATATAGTTTACACGTATCAAGTCAAAATCTGGTCGTAGATCGGTTGGAAAAATTTATCTTTTTTGAGAAGGAATTTATATTCTGAACGGGCAGATTTTTTAGCAGGTGTGCAAAAGTCTTTTCCGCCATCGGAAGGTTACGGTGCTCGTTGTTTCGTCATCGTTGTACGGGCAAAAAATCTTTCGCCTCTTGCGGAATAACCCCTCTCATCCCCTTGCCTCCTGCTCTCCCCGCAAAGCGGGGAGCAGGGGGAGATGGGAGGAGGGGTGTGGGCGGGCGGCGAAGCCGCCCGCCCACACCCCCTATTCCCTTGTTTCCCTCTCCCCACGCCGCAGAGCGGCGTGGGGAGAGGGACCAGGGGGTGGGGTTATTTCGCAATGGATAGGACAGCTGAGTAATTATCCTGTGCTACGAAAGCGGAAAAAACTTTTGCATGGTTACTTAGCGCGCCTGCTCACGCCGAGTGCATCAAACCAACGCGCCCTCACGCATCGCTTACAATTCGATGCAGCGCGGACGCACGCGACAATGCTCCGCCCGGATAATCGCATGAAGCAACATCGCCGTTTCATCGAGCGCATCGTCTTCGTTCACAATCACATAATCGAACTTGTCCACTTCGTTCATTTCTAGACGCGCCGCGTGCAGACGAATCTGCAAGTACTCCTCCGGCTCGGTGCGCCGTTTGCGCAGGCGCGCCTCCAGCGCTTGCATCGAGGGAGGCATCAGAAACACAAAGACCGCGTCCGGCACTAGCCGTTTGATTGTTGCCGCGCCTTGCACATCAATCCGCATCACCACATCTTGACCGCGCGCGAGTGCCTCGCGCACCTCGCGTTTGGAATTGCCATAGTCATAGCCGTACACAACGGCGTGCTCCAAAAACTCCCCGCGCGCTTTCATCTCCGCAAATTGTTCCGTTGTGAGAAAGTGATAATCCACGCCATCCACTTCGTCGGGTCGTTTGGGGCGCGTGGTGCAGGTCACCAAAAAGTGGAACGGGAAGGCAAGTTCGCGCATACGTTTGAGGGCAGCATCTTTGCCAACTCCTGAGGGTCCCGACACAATCACAAGCAGCGGAGGAGATGGGGGAAGCGGCAAGGACGGTTCGCTCATTTCTGCCTCCTCAGCAGGACAGGTTCACTTTTGTCCAACGCGATTCTTCAGCGCGCCAAGACGCGTGATTTTTTCCGCGTATCCCAGCCCTCTGGTCACATTCGAAGAATCTACCACCAGCGGCGCGTGCTGCACCACCAACCGATAATCTACGGTCTTGTGTGCCGTCACGATGATGGCAAGGTCACAGGCGCGCAAGACCGCGCGCGTGAGTGGCACACTCGTCAGCGTGGTGGACTCGTGGCGAAACACGTTACCGCCAACCTGAAACTGCGGCACGTACGGATCGTGATATTGCACCTGCGCGCCGTAGGTCAACAACAATTCGATGACGCGCTCTGCCGGTGAATTGCGCGCATCGTCCACACCGGGCTTGAACGCCACACCCAACACCAACACGCGCGCCTCGCGTAACGAGCGCCCCACGCGATTCAACGCTGCCTGCGCCAACTGAACGACGTGATATGGCATACTTTGATTCACATCCGCCGCCAGTTCGATAAAACGCGTGTAAAAATCAAACTCGCGCGCTTTCCACGAAAGATAGTAGGGGTCT
The DNA here is from genome assembly GCA_034435315.1 of Anaerolineae bacterium. Taxonomy (GTDB): domain Bacteria; phylum Chloroflexota; class Anaerolineae; order UBA4142; family UBA4142; genus VGOB01. The sequence continues at coordinate 10,233 of DAOTYB010000025.1, forward strand.
ACAGGAATACAATGACCGCCTACACCCGCGCCGGGATAAAACGGCATAAATCCAAACGGCTTGGTCTTGGCGGCTTCGATCACTTCCCAGATGTCAATCTCCATCCGTTCGCACAACAGCGCAAGTTCGTTGACCAGCGCAATGTTCACCGAACGAAAAATGTTCTCCAACAGTTTACTCATCTCTGCCGCGCGGGGCGAGGAGACCACAAACACCTGCGGTGTCAGATGCACCAGCAATTTTTTGGCGAGCGCGGTGCAGCGTGGCGTCAACCCTCCCAGTGTCTTGGGCGTGTTTTTAACATTCCACCCCCGGCTACTCGTCGCGCCGGGATCAATCCGCTCTGGCGAGAACGCCAGATGAAAATCTTTGCCCGCGCGCAAGCCGCTCTGTTCCAGAATCGGTAGGCACACTTCTTCGGTGGTGCCGGGATAAGTCGTGCTTTGCAAAATCACCAGTTGCCCCGCGCGCAAGTGTTCGGCGATACTTTGTGTGGCAGAAATGACCGGACGCAAATCCGGGGCTTTCATCGCATCAAACGGTGTGGGGACGCAAATGAAAATCACGTCCACGGTTTTGATCGCGGCGTAATCGGTTGTGGCAGAAAATTTCTTTTGCGCGATGACGCGACGCAATTTCGGCGTTGGCACATCCGGGATATAACTGACGCGCTGGTTGAGTGACTCGACCTTGTGCGCGTCAATGTCAATCCCCACGACGGGAAACCCCTCGCGCGCAAATTCTACGGCGAGCGGCAAGCCCACATAGCCCAAGCCCACTACCGCGATTCGCGCCGTCTTGCTGTCAATCTTGGCTTCGAGTGACATTGATTCCTCCAGAGTGTATTGGGTGAGAGCGTACCTTCAAAAATGTGACCGCCGACCGCCGCCGATTGTTCTACCGCAACTCGACCGATTTAGTGTCCACGATGCGACGCGCGAGCGCGCGAAATTCCTCCAGCGGCATTGCCTTCAAGTCTTCGCCGGTGCGCAAACGCACCGCCACTGCTCTGGCTTGCTCTTCTTTGTCACCGACCACCAGCATATACGGAATTTTTTGCAACTGCGCATCGCGAATCTTGGCATTCATTCGCTCGGCGCGCGCGTCCACTTCGACACGCAATTTGTGCGCGCGCAGTTCGCTGGCCACATAGTTGGCGTATTCCAGATGCCGATCCGCAATTGGAATCACCACCATCTGCACCGGCGCCAGCCACACCGGGAACGCGCCAGCGAATTGCTCAATCAATACTCCCAGGAAACGCTCCGTCGAGCCAGTGACGGCGCGATGAATGACGACGGGCGTGCGAATCGAACCGTCCTCCGCCACGTACTCGCAGCCGAGTCGCGCGGGCTGGATGAAATCCACCTGAATCGTCGAAAGTTGCCACTCGCGCCCCAGCACATCCCTGGCGAGAAAATCGGCTTTGGGACCGTAGAACGCGGCTTCGCCTTCAGCGACAAAGTACTCGACGTGGTTGGCATCGAGCGCGGCGCGCAACGCGCGCGTTGCCCTGTCCCATTTCTCATCGTCCTGAACGTACTTGCCCGTGTTGCCACGCAACGACAAGCGCACGCGATAATCTTTAAAACGATACGTATCGAGCACGTGGCGAATCAATTTGAGCGCGAGCGTGAATTCACTTTCGATTTGATCCTCGGTGCAAAAGATGTGACAATCGTCTTGCGTCAGCGCGCGCACGCGCGTCAAGCCCGACAACTCGCCACGTTTTTCATAACGATACAGCGTTGCGAATTCCGCAAAACGCAACGGCAACTCGCGATACGAATGTTTGCCCATTTCGTTGTAGAGCGTCATATGACTGGGGCAATTCATCGGCTTGAGCCGAAACGCGACACCTTCGTCTTCCATCGGCGGAAACATCGAATCGCGATAATTGTCATAGTGACCCGACTTGCGGTACAAGTCTTCTTTGACCAGATGCCCTGTCCACACGTGCTGATAGCCATACTGCGTTTGCACCTCGCGGACAAAATCCTCCATCAGGTGGCGCACGATTTCACCTTTCGGTGTGAAGAGAGGCAAGCCCGGTCCCACATCGTCCGAGAAATAGAACAAGCCCAGTTCGCGACCCAGTTTGCGATGGTCGCGTTTTTTGGCTTCTTCCAGCCGCCACAGATACTCGTCCAACTCTTTTTTGGAATACCAGACTGTTCCGTAAATACGCGTCAGTTGCGGATTCTTTTCATCGCCACGCCAGTACGCGCCGGCAATCGAAAGCAGTTTGAACGCGTCGAGTGGAATTTCGCCGGTGTGATTGAGGTGGGGACCACGACACAGGTCAGTGAAATTGGCGTGAGTGTACGTCGAAACAGTGGTGACGGGTGCCGCGCGGGCGTCGCCATGTTCATCCATCTCGCCGCGCGCCAGCGCGTCAATCTGTTCGATCTTGAACGGCTGCGCGGCAAATTGCGCGCGCGCCTCGTCCACCGAAACCTCGGCGCGCACAAAAGGATGGTTGCCCTGAATGATCTCGCGCATCCGCGCTTCGAGCGCCGGCAAATCGTCCGGCGAAATGGGACGTGGTAATTGAAAATCGTAGTAAAAGCCATCCTCAATCGCCGGCCCAAAACCCAGTTTGGTGCCGGGATAGAGTTCCATTACCGCTTGGGCCATCACATGGGCAGTCGAATGGCGCAAGCGCATCAAATCGTCATCCATCGTTAACCTCGTAGCCACAACAAACGTCAGATTGTTGTAAAGAAAATCAGTCTTCTTTTTCCACTGTGAAGAACTCGCTGGTTTCAAGGAGCATATACGTTTCCAGATACGCCGTGGCATCATCGTGCTTTGCCACACACACGGCTAGACCCCGATGGACGGCGGCTTCGGTAGATTCGGGGAGTTGCATCAACGTCCGTTGAACCCCCAACACGCGAATCAAGTACTCACCCCAGCGCGAGGCGTACTGGCGCCGATTTTCTTCGCCACGCACACCGACTTCAGGCGATTTGATCACGGCAATATCATCCGCATCCACGGGTCCCTCGATTAAAACCTCCGGCGCGCGGAACAAGCCCGGCACATACTCGTGCACCGGCACCGCCGATTTTTCGTACGCGGCGACCAGACGCGCAGCCAGTTCTGGATTCTTAGGCTGCCCCCGTCCGATGTGGTTGACGTACGCCGCCACTACCAACTCCATCGGCGCGACGCGACAGCGCGACGCATCCACGCGCACGCGCAGACAAACGTACTGCGGGTTTTCGCTGTACCCCATCACATCATAGTCGGGCGCCAGCCACGCATAGACCGAATTGGCGCGTAATGCCGAGTCCACAATGAGCGTGCGCGCACCCGGCTTCAAGCCTTCCTCCGAAATCGCATCTAAATCATCAAGACGAGCATAGTGAAACAAATCAATCGTTGCCAACGCTACTCCTTTCACAATGACGAATGACAAATGACGAATGACGAATGACGAATGACAAATGACGAATGACGAATGACAAATGACAAATGACAAATGAGCAACTGACGAATGACAAATGAGCAAATGACAAATGTTTTGGCACATTTGGCTCATTTGGCAGATTTGGCACATTTGGTTCGGCTCATTGGCTCATTGGGCAATTGGCTCATTGAACAAACTTTTTCGCCACCATCAATTCAGCATTCAACAGCGTGCCGCCTGCCGCGCCGCGCACCGTGTTGTGTCCCAGCACCACAAATTTGTAATCGAGTACCTTGCACGGACGGATGCGTCCGACCACCGACGCCATTCCACCCTCCGCTTCACGATCCAGGCGCGGCTGTGGGCGATCCACTTCATCGCGCACGACAATCGGATGCGCGGGTGCAGTGGGCAAACCAAGCCGCTGTGGCTCACCTGCGAATTGTATCATAATGCGGCGCAATTGGTCAATTTCTGGCTTGCGCTCCAATTCCACCGAAACCGTCTCCAGATGTCCATCCCACGTGGCCACGCGATTACACGCCGCGCTGATACGCACCTCGGCATAGTGCACACGTCCCTCGCGCAACGTGCCCAGAATCTTCAGAGGTTCGATCTCCAGTTTGCTTTCTTCACCGCCGATAAAGGGAATGACGTTATCCAGAATATCGAGCGACGCCACGCCGGGATAACCCGCGCCACTCACGGCTTGCATCGTCGTCACCATCACGCGACGCAAACCGAACGCATCCGCCAGCGGCTTGAGCACGAGCGTCAAATGAATCGTCGAGCAATTGGGGTTGCACACAATCGCGCCCGATGATTGTCGGCGCGCGCGTTGCACGCGTATCAAATCGAGATGGTCGGGATTCACCTCGGGAATCACCAGCGGCACATCGGCATCCAGACGATGATTGGAGGCATTACTCGACACAAGGTAACCGCGCGCGGCAAAATTTTCTTCAATGTCACCAGCGACATCGCTGGGAAGTGCAGAAAAGACAAGCGCCACATCCATTCCCGGCTCACACGGTTGCACGACAAGATCGCGCACGCGCGCAGGAATCGGCGCCGGCAGTTTCCATCGGGCTACCTCGCCGTATTTTTTGCCGACGGAATGGTCACTCGCGGCGAGCGCGCGAATTTCAAACCAGGGGTGTTCTGCAAGCAGATGCACCAGGCGTTGCCCCACCAGACCCGTTGCTCCTAGAATTGCGACAGGAATCTTTTTCATCGTGTCACCTCACTGCATAAAACGCGCGTGAATCGCGCGGAGCGCATTGTCCGCCTCGCGTTCGTCCACGACGAGCGATAGGTTGTACTCGGAAGAACCCTGCGCGATGGAAATGACATTGATGCCACGTTCGCCCAACGCGCCGAACACGCGCGCGGCGATGCCCGGTGTGCCTTTCATCCCTTCGCCAACGACCGCGAGAATCGCGATGTGGTCTTGCGCCCAGATGCGCTCGATCGTCCCACGCAACCGATCGAGTTCAAACTCTTGTTCGAGCGCGGCGAGAGCGCGCGGCGCGTGCGCTTTTTCAACCACAAAGCAGATGCTCTGTTCGGAGGATGCTTGCGAGATCATCAGCACGTTGATACCGGCGCGCGCGACGGCGGAAAAGACGCGCGCGGCAACGCCGGGAACGCCCTGCATCCCGCGCCCTTCGACAGTAATCTGTCCCAGATGGCGAATGACGGTGATGGCTTTGACCGTGCGTCCGTCCGCGCGCGCGGTACGCACGATGCGCGTACCGGGATGCGTGGGATTGAACGTGTTGAGGATGCGAATCGGTATGTCACGTTCCGCCGCTGGCGCAATCGTTTTGGGATGAATCACTTTGGCGCCAAAGTACGACAGTTCTGCCGCTTCGCCGTACGAAATTTCGGCGAGCGTTTGCGCCTCGGGGACGATGCGCGGGTCTGCAGTCATCACCCCATTCACATCTGTCCAGATCCACACTTCATCCGCCTCCAGCACGTTGCCCAGAATCGTGGCGGTATAATCACTACCTCCACGTCCCAGCGTGGTGATAACGCCCGCGCGTGTAGCGCCAATAAAGCCGGTGGTCACCGGCAAAATGTGTTGCTGTAACAGCGGCATCAACCGCGCGCGAGCGCGCTGACGCGTCTCCTCCATCAGAGGCGTTGCCTGTGTGTATTGTTCATCCGTCACGATAAGATGATGCGCTTCAATCGCTTCCACCTGCGCTCCCTGCACACGGAACGCGTGAGCAAGCAGCGGCAACACCAGACGTTCGCCGAGCGAAGCCACCTGATCGAGCGCGCGCGAGGTCACTTCGCCAAGGATGCGGATACTCTGGCACAAGTTACTGAAATCATCGAGCAGACGCGTGAGATGGGCGCGCGTGACGCGCTGCGTGGTCTCGTCGCGGACGATACAGTCGAGCGCGGCAACGTGTTGTTCGGTCAGTGTTTCGTGCGCGAGGAGACATGCGGTCAAGTCTCCTGCTGCCGCGCGCCGCGCCGCGCGCAGTAGCATATCGGTCACGCCACTCATCGCGCTCGTGACGGTGACGATGGTATGACCTTGTTGGGCATAGCCGAGCACCAGATTCGCCACGTGTTGGAGACGTTCTCCACCGTTGACGGAGGTGCCACCAAATTTCATAACCAATCGCATCGAACCTCCTGTGATGACGAAGGACGAAAGACGAAAATAAAAAACTCTCTCTTCCCTTTGGGACGAGAGAGTTGCTCCCGCGATTCCACCCAACTTCGCACACGCGCGTCCTTGGGCGGTGCGCACTCACTGCTGCCGATAACGGTGGCGCCGTGTGGCTCCCAAGTGGTTTTCGGCGAAGGTTTTGTGGATCGCGCTTGCAGTCACGACGCGATCTCCCTGGCACACTCTCTTCGCTTACTCGTCTTGCTCTTCGCCACTCTACGCTTCGACTGTCTTACTGCTCACAGTGGGCGGTATAGGAGTTGAACCTATGACCTCAGCGATGTCAACGCTGCGCTCTAACCAATCTGAGCTAACCGCCCTTACGTGGCGATATTATACCACAAATTTTCTGGTTGGCAAATGTGGCGAGTTGATTTGATTCATTAACTGGACGTGGGCAAGTTTCATAGGTGCAGAACGAGTTCCAGCTAAAAGTTGACACAGGGAACAACCTGCGGCAAAGTAAGGTTGCTTACCAACAACCGAAACCGCTGCGGGAGGTGCCCTGTGCTAGCGACTATTGTCCATCAATCCGTCGAACTCGTCAAATTCATTGGTGCGCTCAAGCTCAACCTCGAGAGCGCGCCTTTGCAGCACGTTACCAGCTGAATTCTTGCCAAAGTCCAGATGAATGACAAGAGCACCCAGAGACCGAAACCCAGCGCGGTCATCACGGCAACGACCGACACGAATTGGCGGACGATCAACCCAAACGACATTGCTTCGCCCATCATGCTCTTTTCGACTTGCCGCGCTGACCCTTCGTACCGACGTGACCAATCACGCGGAGCTGGCGCGAGAATGATCTGGGTGAGCGCGCGTTCGCCTGCTTCCATTCCATCGCAAGCGCCCAGGATTTCCTTCACGGGGTCGTCCTCCAGAAACGCGCCCTCCTCGAAAGTGCGTACGGGGAGATCGCATGGGCGCGCGAGTGTCAATTGCGCGCAGAGGGTCGGCAAGTTGCTGGGTTGAGCTGGGTCTTGTTCGACAGGCAGATTGCGGAACGACACTTCGTACGTCGCTTGCAATTGCCGACGGATGTGTGCGACCCCTTCGGGTGTTCCACGCACAAGAAAACGGCGCGATTGGTTGTCACCCGCAATCTCAAGTGAAAAGAACGAGAGTTTTGATGTTCACGCGGTTATCCTCTCGACGATGGAATCATGCCCTTCCATCGAAGGGGTAAAACGTTCGCGTTCCCATTGCCCAATCGTCCTGGCTCAGCCAGAGTCGCGTGTGATACACACACAAACCAGTGGGCGATGGTCGGTACGCCAGGCAAACAGTCTACCCCAGGGTGCGTGAAGAGGCATCACACCGATGCGCGCTCGCGAGAACAAGTACGACCAACAGCGAACCATAAATTGTTTGTGAACAGTGAGGACACGTCCATGCTTCGGTCATTCTTTCCTTCCCCTTGCTGAAAAAGACCGTTTAAGTTTGACGCTTGTCGCGCGGAGCGGTCGTCCACAGCGGATACCAATCGGGCGGAATGACCGTGTAGCGCGGGATGTGATTCGGACCGATCAGCAGAACACTCTCACCGCGATCAAGTGTCAAGAGTTCGCGCGCTTCGTTCAAGCCGAACAAACTTCCACACTCGGAACCGCTGCGGCGGTTTGCCGAAACAAAATTGTGAGCGCCGCGGTATCGCGAATGACAACCGCTTGTTGCGACGCGCTCAAATCGCCGCCATGCTGCGTCGCGAGATGTACACCTGCATTCCGCTTGCGGAATCGCCGCGCCATCTCCGCTAAATCCTGGGACGCGCCAGGGTGTTCCAAACAGCGCCACGCCTCGTCCACGCTGACGAGCATCGGTTGCAGTTTCGACAACACATTCGCCCAGATGAACGTATGCACCTGGCGCATCCGTAACGCCTGCATATCGGCATGCACATTCTTCAAACCGAAGACGACGAGCGACGAGCGCGGATTGACGTTCGTGTGCTGGCTGAACGCAGACCGACCGAGCTATTACGTGTCGGTGCATCAAGCGATCAAGGATGGGATGATCAAGGACTTTCCGCCGGAGCAGTTACCGCCCTTCCTGCAAAAAGAAAACGGCAACTTGCGGATTATGGCAAGTTGCCGCTGCGGAAGAGACGGGCATCCAGCCCTCATAACCATCTGGAATCTACCCGTCGCTCCATCGTCATTAATCGCTACCGTCCCGTTAAAGGGCTACGTTCAAGACTAGAGCATGTCCCTGAATTGATGGCAAATCCAAATTCGACTTTTGTTAAAAATGCAGCTGGGTACTCACCAAAAATTCTACAAGCGCTTCAAATGCTCTTGCAACGCGGGACGTCGTTTGTATTTCTCTTTGAGTTGATTCAAGAACGCGTGCCACTCGTGATCGCGTGCCAAATGTTTGTACGCTTTCTTCGCGCGTGCCAACCATTCGGCGGCGTGAACATAGTACTTGCTCTGCGTCTGCCCAATCAACACTTCCGCTTCTTTGATACTGGTTTCGATCACCCACTCGGGACGGCGTTCAATCACCGCATCGGCGACGATCGCTTTGACGTGGTACCAGCCCTCACGCTTGTCCGCAATCTTGATCGCCTCGTCCCATTCTTCTTCAAACAGATGGACTTGAGCGCGCACATCATCGCTGCCCGATTTCTTCAATGCGCTCATCACTTGCGGGCGCGTCTTGTCCCACTTGTTTTCGGCGAGCCGCTTGAGCGTTTTGTAAATATCCAGCGACGGTCGCTCGGCAAAGGCGGCAAACCATGCCTCGAATGCGCGCGTATTGTCGCCGCGCGATTCCTGAATCGGACCGAGCCAGACCCCCAACCGCGCTTTGGGCGGCGCCAGATTCAACCCACGTTCGGCAATTGCCATCGCCTCGTCGAAATGCTTTAGCGCGCGGAGTTTCTCTGCCAACTCGCGCGCTTCATCGGCAGTTTGCAAGTGTTTTTCCGCGAACTGAATCGCTTCGGGTACGCGCTGGAGGTCACACAACATCAACACGTACCGTAGATATTTCTTTTGCTTTTTCGCCAGTGCCAGAAATTCGTCGTACCGATTTTGCCGCGCTAGAATGGTCAGTTTGACATCGGTCAAGTCAATGGTGTGTGTGTACGATTCGTCATAGTCTTCGGCGTACTCGTTATCGTCCCAGATTTCATCTTCCGCCTCGTCCGATTCAGGCGGCGTTTCGTTCCATCCGTACTGGGCGGCCTGGAGCGCCATTGGCAGCGCGTCGTCCATTCCGTAATCGCCCAGATGTTTGCTCACTTTGTTCAATCGTTCGACCAAGCGCGCGCGTTCGACCTCACTCAATTCCAGACTGAGAATGGCTTCCGCCAACGGCTCACCGAGTTCGCTCATAAAACTTCCCAGTTCGCCATCCGAATCGTCAATATATTCGATGCTACCGCCTGCTTCTTCGAGTATGACGAGTAGAATTTCCAACGCGGTCTCGGCATCGTTCGCATCAAGAAACTTGCGCGCACTCTCAACCACGCCGCGCAATTGATTCGCCAAGCCGCCGACGTGCCAGTACGCTTCCGAGGCGCGCATCCCGTCGAGTGAATGCATAATGTTGCGAACTTGGCGGCGGTAAACTTCGGCATCAACTTTTTTCGCGCGCTTGTTTGACTTTTTTGCCGACGGCGCGGCGAGCAGCCCTTGCACAAAATCATACAGATCGGGTTCGCGTTCCAATAATTTCGTGACGATGACGATCAAATCATCGCGGCTCAAATCGGCGAGCAAATCCTGGGGCGCTGGGCGCACGACAAAATCCTTGGGCTGGTGGAGATAGTGCAACAACAGCGCGACGATGTGCTTGCAATAGCCACCATACGCGTACGGACACGAGCAATCCGCAGAGCGAATCCCTGCATCATCCAACTCGACGCGCACGCGGTAATACGGCGCCGACGTTCCTTCGCAATCGGCGCTGAGCGTGTTGCCCTGGATGGCGGCGTTTGAAATCGCGCCGTTGCGAAAGTACTCTGTGCCGCGCGCAAAACTTTCGGGCGACGCGCCCGCGCGAATCATGGATTCGGTAAGGCGAGGGAATGGCATGGCTCACCTCTTTTGAGAGCATTCGGTAATTCGAGAGAGGTGACTGAACACCGAAAAAGATATAGGTAAACGTTCAGGTGGGTCAGGAGTTGGGCAATAGCGATGGCGGCTGGGCACCGCACACGGCTGCGGCACACGCCTCCGTCAGATAGTCCAACACATCACGTTGCTGTTGGCGCAATGTGGTGACCGCCGTCAAGATGCGCTGGA
>DAOTYB010000026.1:0-15179 GCA_034435315.1 Anaerolineae bacterium
GCGCACGCGCCCGCCACGACGGATGAAAATATCCACCAAGAACACGAAGAGACACGAAGATTTTTTCTTCGTGTTCCTTCGTGACCTTCGTGGACAAATGGATTTTCGAAGGAGAATGTATGGCAGTCCAACCACTACTCATTGCCAAAGGCAAAACCGAAATTTACGCGTTACCCAAAATGCTCAATCGGCATGGCTTGATTGCCGGAGCCACGGGAACCGGTAAAACCGTCTCGCTCCAGGTGCTTGCCGAAAACTTGAGCCAGATCGGTGTCCCCGTTTTTGCAGCGGACGTGAAAGGCGACCTGTCCGGCATCAGTCAACCTGGTGGAAACAATCCCAAAGTGGCAGAGCGCGTCAAACAACTCGGCTTGAAAGATTTTACGTACGAAGGATGTCCGGTCACGTTTTGGGATGTGTTCGGCGAGCAAGGGCACCCAATTCGCGCGACAATTTCGGATATGGGTCCATTGCTCCTGGGACGCTTGTTGAATTTGAACGAGACTCAGGCTGGCGTTCTTGCGCTGGTTTTCAAAATCGCGGATGACAATGGCTTGTTGCTTCTCGACTTAAAAGATTTGCGCGCGATGGTGCAATACGTCGGCGACAATGCGGCGCAATTCCGTACCGAGTATGGCAACGTTTCGGCGGCGAGCATCGGCGCCATTCAGCGCGGGCTGTTGCAACTGGAGCAACAGGGCGCGGATAAATTCTTTGGCGAGCCGATGTTGGACATCCAGGATCTCTTGCAAACCGATCGTCAGGGCAGGGGACTGGTCAACATCATCGCCGCCGATCAATTGTTCCAATCACCCAAAGTGTACTCCACCTTCTTGCTGTGGCTGTTGGCGGAATTGTACGAGAACTTGCCCGAAGTGGGTGATTTGGAAAAGCCCAAACTCGTCTTCTTCTTCGACGAGGCGCATCTTTTGTTCAACGATGCGCCGCAAGCATTGATGGAAAAGATCGAGTTGGTCGTGCGCTTGATTCGCTCGAAAGGGGTGGGCGTATTCTTCATCAGCCAGAATCCGCTCGATATTCCGGATATCGTGCTGGGGCAGTTGGGCAATCGCGTGCAGCACGCTTTGCGCGCCTACACGCCGCGCGATCAAAAAGCCGTGCGCGCGGCAGCGGAAACGTTCCGCGTCAATCCAGAACTCGACACCGAAAAAGCGATTCTCGAATTGGGTGTGGGCGAGGCACTGGTGTCCTTCCTTGACGAAAAAGGTGTGCCGGGCATCGTGCAGCGCGCCTTCATTTTACCGCCACGCGGTCAAATCGGTCCGATTACGCCGCAACAACGCCAGCAAATCATCCGCCAGTCACTCGTCGCGGGGCATTACGAACGCGCGAGAGATCGTGACTCGGCATACGAGATACTCAAGGCGCGCGCCGAGCAAGCCGCACGGCAGGTTCAAACGCCCGCCAAAGCGACGCGTGCACCGGCGCGTCAAACCGATGATTTGATGACGGCGTTTATGAAGAGCGCGGGACGCGCGATTGCCAGTCAAGCCGGGCGCGAAATCACGCGCGGCATTCTGGGATCATTACTCGGCAGTTCGCGGCGGCGCTAATCCCTCAGACGAAGGACGAAGGACGAAAGACGAAGGAAAGATTGGTCGTTCGTCCTTTGTCTTTTGTCAGCGTGAAAAAGATTGGAGGAGGGGCAAATGAGTTGGCGTAACAGAATCCTGCTGACGATAGGCGTGATCCTCGCGGCGATTGTGACCGGCATTGTTGTTGTGGCATTGACGCTGCAACCCAGCGCGCCCGGTCAACGATTTTTCGATGTGGGGAAAAGTAGTTGGTATGCCGTTTACTTTACCGCGCCAAAGAATCCGCCCAGGGAGGGCAATCCGCCCGATAGTCTGGATGCCGCGCTCGCGCGTTTCATTCGCTCCGCGCAAGCAAGTGTGGATGTCGCCACTTATCAATTCGATTTGCCCGATGTGTTGCACGCGCTCCTCGATGCGCGAGCGCGCGGCGTACAAGTACGCATCGTTACGGACTTGGACGTTTTGAACAATCCCAAAGAGAATCAATCTTTTCTGGAACTGAAGAATTCGGGCGTGCCGATTGTGGGCGGAAATGCCAGGGCGATTATGCACAACAAATTCGTCGTCGTGGACAAACGCGCCGTGTGGATGGGCTCGTGGAATTTCACGCTCTACGATACCTATCGTTACGACAACAACGGCATCATCATCCAGTCCGCCGAACTCGCGCGCAATTACACCGTCACGTTCGACAAGATGTTCAACGACAAACAATTCGGTCCGTCGCGCAAAGCCGGCGGTACGACGCCGCGCCTGACGATTGGCGGCAGCACAGTCGAAAATTATTTTGCCCCCGAAGACAGGGTCGCCGAAAAAATCAGCGCGCGGCTGCGCCAAGCCGCGCGCACGATTGATTTTATGGCGTTCGCGTTCACCGATGAGCACATCGGCGCGGCGGTACTCGAGCGCGCGCGGGGCGGCGTCATCGTGCGCGGTGTGTTCGAAACCACTCACGCCGATTCGTCAGCAAGCCAGTACGGCAAACTGAAACGCGCCGGACTTGACGTGCGCCTCGACGGCAATCCGTTTCTGATGCACCACAAGGTTTTCATCGTGGATGGCAAAACGGTGATTTTCGGCTCGTTCAATTTCTCGCGCAGCGCCGCAGAGGAGAACGATGAGAATTTGCTCATCATTGATGACATTGCGCTTGCGCAAACTTTTATGGCGGAATTCGCGCGCGTGTATGAACAGGCGAGGAAATAGTGGGCAGTGGGGCGGTGGGACAGTGGGGCAGTAGCAGTGGGACAGTAGGGCAGTGGGACAGTGGGACAGTAAGGTAGTGGAACAGTGGGACAGTGGGACGATGGCAGGTGGAACGCGTTTGACGAGATTTCTGTTTGCAACTAGAATCCAAATGGATAGATGAAGGAGGAAATAAGATGGTGCACTATCTGGCTGACCGAATCACGGTCAATCCCGAACAGTGCGGCGGGCGCCCGTGCATCCGTGGGATGCGGATTCGTGTGGTTGATGTGCTGGAATTACTTGCGGCAGGTTTGAGCCCTGCGCAAATCTTGGACGAGTTACCCGATTTGGAAATGGCAGACGTGCAAGCTGTCATCAAATTTGCAGCAAGCCGGGTGGATCATCCTGTTTTGGTGGTAGCATGAAAATCTGGATCAATGCACAACTTTCTCCAGCCATTGCGCACTGGATCGCTCAAACGTTTGATGTTGAGGCGATTGCTGTGCGCGATCTAGGACTGCGTGACGCCACGGATAGAGAGATATTCGATGCCGCGATCGTTAGCATCAGCGCAATGCCTCGCGCAAGGCGCGCGCCGCGTTGCGCATCATCTCCAAATCGGTAAGACACGACAGCAACGTCATTCCGCGCGCTTGCCACATTTTGATTTGCGCTGGATCGCCGAGGTGAATTCCACTCGCGACGTTGTGGCGTTTGGCGGCATCTACGACGCGCTGCGTCATTTCGCCGACGAGTGGATCGTGCGGTTCGACACCGAGTGACAGCGCCAAGTCCCAGGGACCAACAAGCACCGCGTCTAATCCCGGCGTCGCGAGCAATTCATCCGCGCGTTCCACCGCTGTCTTCGATTCGATTTGAATAATCGCCAGAATATTTTCGTTCGCGTGGCGCGTGTACTCGAGGAGCGGCGCCGTGACGTAATCACTGTTGCCTTTGCCACCGAAAATGCCGCGCACACCATCGGGCGGGTAACGCATTGCGGCAATCGAGCGCGCCGCCACCTCGCGCGTTTCGACGCGCGGCACCAAAATCCCTTGCGCGCCCACATCGAGGACGGGCGCGATCAGGTGATACATTCCATCGGGCACGCGCACAATCGGCACGATGTTTGCCAGACGCGCCATCTGCACGATGTGCGCGGTCGCTTGCAAACTGAACGCGCCATGCTCCAGATCGAAAAAGAAATAATCAAAGCCAGCATCCGCCAGAATTTTGGCGAGCGCGGGATTATCGAATTCGGTGAGCATCATCCCAAAGACTGGCTCACCGCGTTTGAGTTTGGCGCGCACAATGTTGTCTCGCATCTCTCTCCTGAATTTTCGATTGCCGATTTTTGATTTTCGATTGTTCTTGCCAAGCGCAATCTCCAATCCCCAACCTCTAATCTCTACTCTCCAATCTCCTCACAATCTCCGGCAACACCTCACCCGATTTTCTGCGCAGCACGACATCAGCAATTGTTGAGAGCGGCGTTTCCTCCGGGTTGATTTCGACGAGGAACGCGCCCGCGCGTTTGGCATAGCGCGGGAGCGATGCGGCTGGCTCGACCACGCCCGATGTGCCGATGGCGAAAAACACGTCGCATTGCGTTGATTCGGCGAAGGCGCGCTCGAGCGCGTCGCGCGGCAATGCCTCGCCGAACCAGACGACATCGGGGCGCAAGTACGCGCCGCAGTGCGGACACGCGAGCAAGCCATCGGCGGTAGGACGCGCGGCGGCGCGATCAATCACGATGTTTTCGCGCGAGCACTTGTTACGTTGCAAGTTGCCGTGCAGTTCGATGACATCGGTGCTGCCGGCAAGTTGGTGCAAGCCGTCAATGTTCTGCGTGATAACAACGAGGTGCGGCACGTGCTTTGCCAGCGCGGCAAGCGCGTAATGCCCGGCGTTCGGTTGCGTGTCGCGGCGCAGCGCGCGGCGCCACTCGTACCAGTCCCACACCAACCTGGGATTGCGCGCGAACGCTTCGGGTGTAGCAAGTTGCGTTGGGTCGTACTTTGCCCATAAACCGGTTTGCGCGTCGCGAAAAGTGGGGATACCGCTTTCAGCAGACACACCTGCGCCGGTCAGCGCGACCACGCGTTGGGCCGAGCGCAGGTGAGAGAGTAGAGATTGGAGATTAGAGATTGGGTGATTTGGTGATTGGGTGATTGGGTGATTCGTCATTCGTCATTCGTCATTGGTCATTCGTCCGTCTTTGGCACATTTGGCTCATTGGCTCATTGGCACATTGGCTCATTGTTTCCAATACCAGCGAATAATCTGCGTCACCGGTTTCTCGCTGTAATCCAGACGCAACACGCCGAAATGATTTTCGCGGTGATCGGTTTGAATCGGCGGATTACCGGCGACGCCGACCGGATAGTCGTTCAAGCACCAGAAGACTTCGCCACACATTGCATTGTCGCGCACGATTTTCATCACAGCGTTGTAATGGATGACCTGATCGTTTTCGGTAAACGGATTATCGGGTCCACCCGTCGGCAAGCCGAATTCTTGCAGCAAGATCGGTTTGCGCGTTTGCGTTTTGTAGAACTTGCACAAACTATCCAGCCGATCCACAGCGTCGTAGTAGTGGAAACAGAAAAAGTCGAGGTAAGAATCGAGTGCGGGAAAATATTGCGCGCGCGCGCGATCAATCCAGCCAATTGTTTGCAGTTGCTGCGGATCGAGCGCGCGAACGATTTGCGAAACGCGCTGGAAGAACGGAATGACGATGGTATCACCAACCGTCCGAATCGCCCGGTCGGGCTCGTTCTGCAAATCCCAGCAGATGATTCGCGGGTCGCGCGCGAATTGCGGAATCAACGCGCGCAGATACGTTTCGACCATCGGAAAATTCACGGGCTGGTACATTTCAAAATCGAACCCGTCGAGCAAGGTCAGCATCACTTTGAGATTCACGCGCGCGGCAATGTCCAGAAACTCGCGCACATTCGCGAGGTATTGCGGATGAGGTAGCACGGCGTTAGGGTCAGTGGGGACGTGTCGCGGCGTTTGTACCCCAGTGATGGAAGCGTGAAAATCAATAAAGGCGCGCACGACGTTCGCGCCCAACGACGCGCCGATTCGCAATTCGCGTTCGGTCACGTCGGGTTCCCATGCGCCCAGATTGAAGGTTTTCCAGGGATGCGCGCGCGGATAGTAGTTGAAACCGCGAATCGGAAAACGTTGACCGCGCCAGTAAAACTGATCACCGCGCGTGGTGATGAAATCCTCCGCGCGCGGTGTCGCGGTGGGCGTAACCGTGGGAGTTGGCGTGAGGGTTGGCGTGTGCGTAGGTGTCGTCGTGGCAGTGGGGAACGGTGTGGCGGTGTTCGTGGGCGAAGGTGTAGCCGTTGGCGCGGTTTGCGCGGGTGTGGAAGTTGGTACGTTGGGATCACACGCGGCAGCGATACTGCTACCCAAAGACACCGCAAGGAGTTTAAGAAAATCGCGACGAGAGAGCATAAGCACAGGTGCGAAAGGCAGACGGCGTGATTCAGATGGATTGTTTAAAGGCAACCAAAAGGTCTCTGGCGTACTGTTGCAATTGACTATCGGCAGAGCGCGTCAACTCTTGCAGCGATTCGATCATCAGAGGGCTATGAATGCGTCGCAGTGCTTCAGCGGCAGCCGCGCGCCTTTCGGTTGTACCCTGTTGCAACTCGACGACGAGAGCGGGCACGGCTTTTTCGGTGGCGATTTCGCCTAACGCCTGCGCGGCAGCGATGCGTATCTGACTATCCACTCCCGCGCGCGTATCGCCGCGCAACACGGTCAACAACGGTTCGATAACGCGATCGGTAAAAGCGTGTCCGAGTGCAGCAATCACTGCCGCACGCACGTGTACGTCCTCATCACGCAAGCGTGGGAGCAAATGATCTACCGCCTCATCCGACTGTAACGCGCCCAGTATTTGGACGGCACGTTGACGTATGCGTGCATCTGGACTGTGTAACTCGCGCGCGCATTCTTCGACGATCGCGCTATCGTGCATTTCACGCAACACGGCCAGCGCGTGTGGATCACCTTCCCGCGCGCGCGCGAGCAACATCTGTCGTATCGCGTCGCGTAGATCGGCGCGGAGGGAACGCGCGTGTGCCGCTGCGCGTGCTGCCAGCCACGTTTCGCCAAGTGATTGCAGATTCAACACCAAATCGGTAGCATCAACCAGACCCGCGTAGAACAAGATCACCTCGCGCCAGGCAGGATCGGCAAGATAAGGGCGCAGAGGTGCCAACGTTGTGCTGTGGTACAGAGCACGTGCGGCAAAGTATGCCTGCCAGAGGGGATGCACAAATTCGA
This sequence comes from Anaerolineae bacterium, assembly GCA_034435315.1. Classification (GTDB taxonomy): domain Bacteria; phylum Chloroflexota; class Anaerolineae; order UBA4142; family UBA4142; genus VGOB01. The sequence continues at coordinate 7,053 of DAOTYB010000026.1, forward strand.
CCGTGCGCTGTTTTACCGCGCGCAAAAATCCGCGCGATCGGGCAAGGGCTTCGTTGGAGACAGCATCGCCGCGTTGCAACGCCAGCGCGGTAGTTTCCAACAACAGATGTGTTTCGGATTCGGGAATGAGAGTCTGCGCATAGGCGTCAAACAGTTCGGTCCGACGCGCCGGCAAGGGGATCTGTTGTGTCCACAGGTGAATGAGCAAACGCAAGGTCAACGGATGAGCAGTGAGAGGACGCGGCACCTTGTGGGTTTTGAGCGCACTCCGAAATGCCGCTACATCCGTCACGCCAAGTTTCCGCGCGAATGTTTCAATCTCGCTATCCCGAAAACCGGGCAAAGGATACTCGACAAAACCGGCGAGGGGCTGTTCCGCGCTCACGATGAGTGTGGCATTGTGATATTCCTTGAGCACGGTGTGCCATGCCTCTGCACTGAGCAGGTCGGCATCATCAATCAACACGAGCGCGCGTCGCTGTGCCAGCGCGGTGGCAAAGAACAAACGCGGCACGCGCGCACTCAACGTATCGCCGAGCGCCAGACCGCGCGGCAAATCATAGACACACGGCAAGGGGGTATCGGCGCGCGCAGTAAAAAAGAGTGGCACCGGGGCATCGAGATGTTTGAGCAACCGTTGTGCCGCCGTGACTGCCAGGTGAACCAGCGTGGTCGTCTTACCCGCGCCCGGCGCGCCGGTGATGACGACGCGCGAGGCGCGCGCGAGCGTCGCCGCGAGACCGCGTGGTTCAAGCCATCCTGTGGAGAGAGGGACACGCGGACCGGGGAAAGGGAGATACTGAAAGCGCGCGCAGAGATATTCAGCATAGGCGCGCTGAAAACGCGCGCGTGGGTCGAATAAAGTAGCCAGTGGATTCATCGAACGTGATTGTAGCACGGGCAGGACATTGTGTCAACGCAAAATCGGAGCGAGATGCATTTCAGTTTGGGAGCGAGCTTCTCAGCCCACCTTTTGCAAACGCATCGCCCCCCTGCCCTCTCCCCGCTGGGGCGAAAAATTTTTCGCCCCAACGGAGAGGGGGTGAGAGGGGATTGCTCAAGAGCACGGCTGCTTGCGCGCATACAACGTGAACAAGTCGCCAAAGTTTACGGCGATGGCAATATGTGACCATCGGAGCGCGGTGACGATGCGTTGAAGGAGCAGGTAAAGCGAACGGTTGTACGGCTCGATACGACTGACAAGGTATCCCAAGCGCAAATAGCGTCCCTGCGCCCCGAATCGAATCACCTGAAAACCATTGCGCGTCAGCATCTTGCTCAACGTACGGGGGGAGAAATAGTACAGATGCATCTCCATCAACCAGGGCCAGCGGGGACCCAGCAGGCGCGCAAACGCACTCTCGATGTCAATCGTGTGAATCGCAAAAATGCCCCCTGGCTTGAGAACACGATGCACATGACGAATTTCGCTGGCAGGATCAGTGAGATGCTCGATAACATCCCACATCGTCACGACATCGAAATAATTTTCAGGTAGTTGGGCTTGACCGAGCGGCGCTGTAATCACGCGCAAGCCGCGCGCGCGCGCCTGCGCCGATGCCCACACCGACGGTTCAACGCCCCACGCTTCCCAGCCGCGCGCCTGGGCAAGTTCCACCATCACGCCGATATGACACCCCACATCAAGTAAACGACGCGTTGTGGAAGTAGGTTCGATGAGTTGTTCGAGTGGTGCCAGATTGCGTTCAAAGGTCAACACGCGACCTTCGCGTTCTTCCACATACGTGGGATCTTCGACGATGCTGTAATTTTCGTTGACGACTGTCGCATCCCAGCGCGGGTTGGCGTACACCAAACCACAGACATTACAACGCACAATCGGGGGATGAATGCCGTAGGCAGAACTGGTGCAACGAAAATCGGCAGAGTGGAGCGGACGACCCTTCAAGGTACTGGGATACAACAGACTGGCGTCGCGCGCACCGCACAGGTTGCAGGGAATATCTTCGGTCAGTCCAGCGTCTATCATGGGAGCCGTTCCAAAAGTTTATTTTTCGTCATTCGCAGGCGCCGATAGGCAAGTCGCATCACCGTGTAGGTGGCTTTATAAATTTCGGCGCGCGAGATTTTCGATTGTCCCAACTGACGATCGTGATAGATGATGGGCACTTCACCGATACGCCAACCGCGCGTCTGGCACAAGAAAAGCATTTCAATCAGAAAGGAATAGCCGTTAGAAAAAATGCGGTTCAATTCAATCGAATCGAGGACAGCGCGGCGATAGGCACGAAACCCTGCGGTGCAATCGTGTGCTTGCAATCCCAACATCGTACGCGCAAAGAGATTGGCGCCCCAACTGACCAAGCGCAAGGTGCGATCGCGTCCTTCCATACCACCCCCGCGCACATAGCGCGAGCCGATGACCACGTCAAAGTGTTCCAGCGCGGCAAGCAGCGCGGGCACGTACCTGGGATCGTGCGAAAAATCGGCATCCATCGTGAGAATCGGATCCGCGTTCAGTTCAAAGGCGCGACGCATTCCAGCGATGTGAGCGGTGCCCAGCCCCAGTTTTCCCGGACGATGCACTGCATACACGAACGCGTCGCGCTGGGCAAGCGCGTCCACCACCTTGCCTGTGCCGTCAGGCGAATTGTCGTCCACGACAATCACGCGCGCGTCCGTGAGACGCGCGCGAATTTCCTTCACCAGACGTTCGATATTTTCACGTTCGTTGTACGTTGGAATGATGATGGCTGATGGCATAAATGACTCCGAAACAATACATCCCCCTTCGTGACTGCTCAGGTGCGCCAACATCGTGCGCGGAAAAGTCAAAGGCGGCGACTCAAAACTCGCTTTGGGTGCACTCTTTCACTCCACCGAGGACTTGCAGTCGCCTCATTCTATTCTGTTTTGATATGGAATGCAAACGCAGAGGGTAAAAGAGTATTTCAGTTCTGGTGTGTGTGTAGCGGGCGAAGCCGCCCGCCACACACACCCCTTCTGCGGAAAAAACTTTGGTTGGCTTGCCGCGAATTCATTTGCCTGCTTGCAAAACCTGCTCGTACACTTGCAGAATGCGCGTCACCATTTTATCCAGTGTGAATTCGGCACGCACGCGCGCGCGCCCAGCCGCGCCCAGTCGCGCGCGTAGCGTCGCATCGCTACTCAATTGAGCGATGGCAGATGCCAGCGCACGGGGAGCACGCGGCGGCACGACCAAACCTGTTTCTCCATGCACATTCACAAAACTTGTCCCCGTTCCCAACTCGGTACAAATGACCGGTTTGCCTGCCGCCATTGCCTCCAACTGCACCACGCCAAACGCCTCGCTCCGTTCGGACGAGGGTAAAACAAAAATATCGCACGCGGCATAGTAACGCGGCAGGTCTTCATTCTCCACTTGGCCCACAAACTGGACGCGTTCGGCAAGGTTCAATTGGTGCACACGCGCGCGCCACGCGCGCTCCATCGGTCCGCTTCCAACGATAGTGAGATGCACGCGCGGCAATTCCCGCAGCGCCTCGAGCAACACATCCACACCTTTGTAGTAACGCAACTTACCCACAAACAACACGCGCGTCATAGCATCCAAAGTGTGTTGAACCGACGCGCGTTCAAAGGGAGCAGGATCAATCCCTAGCGGTACAATCACACACTTGTGCTGCCAGCGTGTCAGGATAGGCGACGTGGCAACATAGTTGGGACTGGTCGCGATGATGCGATCGGTGCGCGCCAGAACACGCTCCAGCCAGGGGCGATACAGCGCGCGCGTGATTTTCTGGCGGATGATGTCGCTGTGATAAGTGAGCACCTGCGCGCGCGCGCGCCCACACAAGAACTGGGCAATCTCGCCCAGTGGATAAGGAAAATGCAAATGGGTAACGTCCGGCGTCTCGCCACGCACATAGCGAAACAGAGCAAGACTGATGGGTGTGGAGAGCAAGGTCACAAGGCGCGCGGCAAAGATGACGCGCACGCCGTTCAGCATTGCAACATGCGTGCGCGCATCACGACTGGTAGCCAGCACACTCACACGATGCCCGCGCGCGGCTTGCGCTTCGGCAAGCAGACGCACGTGATTTTCGATGCCACCGCGAACAGGAAAATAATCTTTATAGATGTGCAAAATGTTCAAGATTGACTTGGGCCCAAAAGTGTGTTATAAAATGCGCCAATTTCGAGTGCGATGAGGGTGCCGATGGAAAAGAAGAAACCACTCACCAAAGTCGAACGTCAAAAACTGGAAGAAGAACGTGTCCACACGCAAGCCGAATTGGAACGCTTGCGCGAATATCTGCGCACGACTCCCGAACCCTCCAGCGATGAAGCCGATCTGGAGGTGTACGAACGCGAAAAGAATCTCGCGCTGGTTCGTCGGCTGGAGCAGAAACTGGCAGAAATCGAGTACGCTTTGCGGACGGCACAAAAAGGAATGTACGGCATTTGCGAACGCTGTGGCAAGCCGATTGACCCGGAACGTCTGGCAGCAGTACCCGAAACGACACTCTGCGTCCAGTGCAAAAATGCCTCCGAAAAAGCAGCGCGTCGCGCCGCGCGCGGCAGCCTTGTGTAAGGTCGGTGCGTTTTGCTCCTGGCGCTCCCCCCTCCACGCGATTTTTCCACAGCGACTGGCACGCGCCAGTGCCACTCGAACGCGCCTCAGCAGTGCCAGATGGTCAGCCCTGCATCGCCGCGCGCATTGGCAGCCATACCCACGCTGACCGTCACGTGCAAACTATCAGCCCGCTCGTGTTAATCATCTGTTGAACCACGGCTTCTTCTTCCTCGCGCGTGGTAATCTCACCATCGAGTCGCGCGGCGCGCAGCCGTGCGAGAATATCACGATACACCGGACCGGGGCGCACTCCCATTCGCTTGAGATCGTCCCCGGTTAATGCTGGAGCAATCGCGCGCAACTGCGTGCGGAACAGGGTCACTCTATCGCGCACGGCGGCGTTATCGGTCGCCACACTGAAAATATCCAACGCCGTATCCGTATAATGTTCTAACAGACGATAGATGGCGCTACGTGGCAACGACTCGGTCGCCAGTTGGGCTTCCACCTCCTCGCGCAAAGTGACCAGCGATGTGAGCAATTCGATGTGCGCATTCGGCAAGCGCAAGCGCGTGCTCACCTGTTGGATTTGTTCAAGCGTCAGGTGATAGGTGAGTAACCCCAGATACATCGCCTCGCTGGGATGAGCGTACATTGCGCGTGCCTGCGCAAACTTGCGCGCGTGCCACTCGGTAAAGTCGAGCGCGGGAAAGATCGCCTTCAGCGCGCCGAGTGCGTGCACGCGCGCCAGGGCTTTTTCCGGCTCGTTTTCGCGAAAAATCAAATAGAGTTCGTGACGAATGCGCTCGCCACTGACGCGCGCCAGCATCCCCAGCGCATCGCCGATGAGGCGCGCGGTGCGCGGCTCGATCTTGAAACCAAAGCGTTGCTCAAAGCGCGCCGCGCGCAGAATGCGCGTGGGGTCTTCGATGAAACTCAGGCTGTGCAGAACCCGAATCAAGCCGCGTTGCAAATCGGCTTCGCCGCCAAACGGATCGAGCAGTTGCCCATAACGTTCGGGGGCAAGACAAATCGCCAGCGTGTTGATGGTGAAATCGCGCCGATGCAAATCCTGTTTGATCGAACTGGTCTCTACTTCGGGCAAGGCGGAAGGATGGGCATAGAACTCGGTACGCGCGGTAGAAAAATCCAGCGCGGTGAGCGGAGCGGCAAGCGCGGTCACCGCGTCTGTTTTTGCCTTGCTTCCTTCATCCCTTGTCTCTTTGATGATCCACTTGGCGGTGCCAAAGCGCGCGTGTCCGTGCACGCGCCCACCGTACTTTTGTTGCAAGGCGTGTGCCAGTTTCAAGGCATCGCCTTCGACCACCAGATCGAGGTCGAGGGTCGGCTGGTTGAGCAACAAATCGCGCACAAAGCCACCGACGATGTACAAACTATAGCCCAGATCGCGCGCGAGCAGACTCGCCTCGCGCAAGAGGGTGAGCAGTTCGGAAGGCAACCAGAGCTCCAGACGCGCGGCAATCTCCTGCGCGCGCGTGGCGGGTTGTTTATTCCACGGCTTGATTAAATCGGTACGCGTGACGATACCAAGGATGTGTTGATCCTGAACGACCGGCACCTGCCCCAGATTGTTTTCAATCATCACCGTCCGCACTTTTTCCAGCGGATCGTCCGGTGAAACAGAGGCGGGTTTTTGCATCAAGTTTTTGATGGGCGTGTTCAACAATTTGTGGCGCAGCGCGCGATCAATTTCGCGACGCGTGACAATGCCAACCAGTTTACCGCGTCGCACGACCGGAAAACCCTCATGCCCATACCGATTCATCGCTTCGGCAGCCTGAACGACTGTCGTGGTGGTGTCGAGCGTATGCACACCAAACGACATCACATCACGTACGGTTAACGAAGGCTGTACCGATTCTTTGAGCAGTTTGACCAAGCGCGTTTTGGCTTGACGCAAGGTGAGATTGCGAATCAACGCCGCGGCGGCTTTGTCGTGTCCTCCTCCCCCAAACGCGGTGGCGATTCTGGCAACATCAATTTCGGTTCGCTCGGAACGCGCGACGAGTTGAATATGATCGTTCATCTGAACGAGGAGAAAGAGCGCGGCTGGATCGTACATCTCGCGCAATTGATGCGCTAGCACAGAAATTTCTTCGACATAAGTATCCGCGCGCGCGGCGGCAATCGCAATCACATGCCCGGCAATGTGGTGCATCTGGATTTTTTCGATGAGTTGTTGGTACAGTTTGTGTTGCGCCTCGGTCAGCGGTGGGTGCAAAAATTCGTTGACGATTGCCAGCGAGGCGCCGCGTTCGAGGAGAAAAGCCGCCGCGCGCAGATCGCGCGGTGTCGTCGTCACGTAGGAAAGCGAGCCGGTGTCCTCGTAGATGCCGAGCAAGAGGAGCGAGGCTTCGACAGGAGTTAACGCCAATTCTTTTTGCCGAATCTGCTCCACAAACAACGTCGTGGTCGCGCCGGTGTCGCCGCCGGAAAATGTCATCGTGGGTTTGAGTTCGCGCGTCAAGGGATGATGATCAATGAAATGGATGCGCGTGTTGGGAGTGACGCCGCGCGCGGATTGAATGCCTTGACTGTCCACCACGACAATCTGGTGAAAACGCTGGCGCGGCAAATCTTCGGGGCGCGTGAAGGGTAGCACATCACAGTAGAGCGCGCAAAAGGCGCGCACGTTACGGTTCATTCGCCGTGGCAAAATCGCCAGCGCAGTGGGATAGATTTTTTTCGCGCCCAACAGTGCCGCCAGCGCGTCAAAATCGGCGTTCTCGTGGGTGAGGATGGCATCCATCGAAGCAATTATAACACAGTTGGACAAAGGGTCAATTGCTGCTGCCGCTGTCCTTCAAAACAAAAACGCCCCTGCTGTCAGGAGCGTTCTCTGCCTCCCCGGCGAGGCTTGAACTCGCAACCTCAGCCTCCGCAGGGCTGCGCGCTATCCAATTGCGCCACGGGGAGATGGCGTTGGATTGTTGGATCATTCATTAGTTAGTTAGTTTGGTTGGTTAGTTAGTGCCATAGTTCAACCGCTTTAACTATGCAACTATCCAACTATGCAACTATCCAACTATCCAACTATCGCACTATCATACGAGACGAGCGGAGGGGGCGGGATTTGAACCCGCGACAGCGGCTTTTAGGACCACTGTAGTCACTTAGCAGGCGACCGCACTAGACCAGGCTATGCGACCCCTCCAGGAAACTTTAGATTTTGCGATTTCAGATTCTCGATTGATTGGCGATTCTCTGAAATCTGCAATCTACCATCTGACATCTCTCGCGACGGAGGAGGAAGGATTCGAACCTCCGTGGCTTTTGGCCCATCCGCTTTCAAGGCGGCGCCGATAGTCCACTCCGGCACTCCTCCGCGAGGTGACCACAGTATAGCAGAGAGCGGCGATTGTGTCAAACTGTGCGCGCGTCAAACTAGCCGCAAAACAGAATTTGGTATATAATTTGTACAGGCTCTATGCTTTTTATTTGAGTAACCGTTCAGGTGGGTTAGGAGTTGGGTAATAGCGATGGCGGCTGGGCACCGCACACGGCTGCGGCACACGCCTCCGTCAGATAGTCCAACACATCACGTTGCTGTTGGCGCAATGTGGTGACCGCCGTCAAGATGCGCTGGA
>DAOTYB010000027.1:0-2848 GCA_034435315.1 Anaerolineae bacterium
CCTGGCGAAATCGTGATCAAGGGTGGCAAACTGCAAATGGTCTCTTTGTGGGACACGCACCCATATGCCCCAGAAATGCGAACTTGTGTGCTAAAATTGCTCGATTATTTTGGAAACCCGTAGTTGTTGGGCAAAATTCCCGCATTCCCCATTTTGAGATCACGGGAATTTTGCCCAAAAGTTAGGCCTTAATTACACTACGTTTGATGTGAAATGAATTGGAGGCATCAGGCGGCTTCAAGTCGCTGCAACAACGACGCTAAGCCTACCTTCGCAGGCTAACCTAGCCAACGCACATCGGCTTTGCGTAGTTATCGCTACGGTTTCTAACCGTCCGACTTCGCTTGAAGATCAATCTCACATCAAACGCACACTATCACTTTACGGGTATGGACGACGCGTCGGCGTGGGAATGGCGGGCACAGACGTCGGCGTGCGCGTTGGTCTTACGCGCGGTACGAACGTTGGTGTCGGAAGGAGCGTAGGATAGGGTATCCGAGTTCCGTCCGGTCGTATGATCCACGCTGGCAGAGCCTCTGGAGACCGAGGAGTGGGACCCACGGGTGTTCCCATGCCATATACTCGTACACCTTCTCGAGAATACCTGATCTGGACAGACGCTCCAGCTACGTAGCTACGAGGTGGAACGTGGAGAGCAGCAAACACGCCGAAAGTTTGTTCCCCCTCGGCAAACCGAAGCACGCGCGTAAAGCGAACGGGTACGTTTGCCTTGACATCAAAAGACCAGCCCGCGCCATCGCTCGGACCATTTTTGAACACAACCTCGTTGCGGGCGTTGCTCTCCCACCCCTGCGGTCCATCGATAGTAGCTTGAATGGCATCGGTGTACAGCGTGAGTCCAAGATCCGAGCGGTCCTGATCGCTGGTGACAGTGATGAGGACGGTGACAGGCTGACCAAAGTGGACCGGCTCAACGATGCGGAGCGTCACACAGACACCGTCAGAGCAGTTGCCTGAACCTTGGCCTGCCCCACCTGGACCACATGCTGTAAGACCTAGCACTACGAGTGCAAGCACAAACAGGAAAAAACTTTTCACTGCCCCTCCTTTTCGGAACACGCCCAGTGTGATCCCTATTTGATGATCAATGGAAGATAGTTCCACCGCAGCAATCCGTAGTCAATGGTGTTCTGATACGAAACCAACAAGAACTGCATATAGTTATAGCCGGTGTTCTTCCAACTGTCCCCAAAGTCAGAGAGGGTCTGGGCGGTGGGGATGCGGTCACGCATAATGATCCATATCGACTCAAAGGAATTGGTGGCAACATCGAAAGGCCCCTCATTGTTGCTGTCGTAGAGATCATAGAGCGCACCCGCGACACGCCCTTCCACGGTCTGACCCGCAGGATGCCCGTCACCCCACCCTTGGTATTCCAGGTCAAAATAATCAACATTCCTAGTGCCTGTGCATGGACCCAGACCTCTATCGTAGCAACGATCGCCGTTCACGAGGAGAGGGAAGAAATCCGCCCAGCCCTCTGACCATCCACATCTCGCTTCCGTAGCCGTCCATATATCATGCTGATAACAACTGCTACTATTGTACCAATAATGGGATGGAGTGACGTTGTACATGTAATTATGCCCAATCTCATGAATCACCACATCGCGTGAAATTCTCGTGTCGTCTCGGACGAAGATAAACGTTCCCAAGGGACCTGAAAAGAAGGAATTGCAGACATTCAGTCCGTCCACTGCCCAGGGATAGCAGTTTTGATTGTTTTGCCAGGTCAGGGTGGTGGAACCCGGATCGCTCCAAGTGTATGTATCCACGTAATCCCATGCTCGCCCCGCATCACGAAGCAGCCACATTGCTGGCCTATTCGGGTCAGCGGAATCAATCGAGTAATCCATTGTGATCGTTCCGTCGGGCACATCCCACCACAGTCCAGTAGGGTAACAATTCCAACAAGGTCCAGGTTCATTCCATTTGTAGAGTACCCCATTAAAATAGGTAACCTGGGAGTAGGAGCTACCGCTCTCGCGCGCAACGGCCTCAACCACAATGAAGAGATCCAGTCGCGTATCCGGATCGCCAGAATCCCAGTAATCATAATTGATGATCGGAGGGAACGCGAATGCTCCATTGTTATCAGTATATGTTTGAGCGAGCCAAATGTACTGAGGGCTCATTACGGTCCATTCGTAATCGTAAAGGTTGACCCTCACACGCGATACTGGCCGCATATCGCCTCGACGATTGGGGAATAATACCGTACCCGTTACAGTCACCGTCCCGGCTTCCGGCACGGCAACGGACAAACTAGGCAAAGTAACGAGCGTTGTCTTGACGGGGTTTGAAAATCCCAACAGCAAGAAAGCAGAAAGGCAGATCAGAGTTGCTGGAAAGCGAATGTGTCGTTGCATCTTGTCTTCTCCTTGAGTGTGTTGGCATTGGGGATTTCTACGAACCGCAAAGAAAATTGGAACTGTAACTACGTGAGCAAGCACAACCGCGATAAATTAACATCCTTGCCATGACCGCCAAAACTTGCATGGACCTGTGCCTTGCTCTTTCAAAGGGAACGTCACAAAACGCGCGCACCACTTCGCGCCCCGCTGGCGCCGCGCCGCATAACGACTCGCGCTTCAGCCGCCGCGAGCGAGGGCAGCGAGCGAAGCGGTCGGCTGGAAGCGCATGTTGGGCGGGCGCTTTATGCTGGTTTTCGCATCTGCTCGATCTCATTCACAATCTGGTCTAAGGTCTTGATGCCAAACAAAATTTCCCGCTCTTTGGTGTAATCACCAAAACCAACCGTAAACTGCTTCAGAAAACGAACCGCATTGATGACACCTAACTCTTGATAGAGCAGGTGAATTGCTTG
>DAOTYB010000028.1:0-6544 GCA_034435315.1 Anaerolineae bacterium
GCTTTTGATTGCGTTAGGGGATGTGGCGTTCCTGCTCGGTGCAACCGATCCGCGCACTGGCGGCGAGTATGTCTGGAATTTGCATTACTATCTCCAGGCGTACATCGTCTTCGCCTTGTGGATTGCCTCTGGCTTTGTCGCGCTCCAGCAATGCTGGACGAACTGGAAATGGCAGAGCGTGATTGCGATGGCAACTATCGGTGTACCGATTCTCGCGTACGCACTCGCGCCGATGGTTGTGCGTCCGTTTCTGGCGAATGTGCCCGGTTTTCGCGAGTTGCCCGGACGTGATAACGTTGCCTACGTGCTTGCGCCGTGGAAGCACAACGAGACCGGCGCGCGCTCGTTGGGTGAAAGCATTCTAGCAGCGTTGCCGCCGCACAGCATCCTGTTTGCAGATTATTCGATCTGGGCGGTGATTCGTTACCTCCAAGTAGTCGAAGGGGCGCGTCCCGATGTGCAGCTGGTCGAATTGCCCGGCGCGGGCGCGCATCAGCAACTGCCGCTCATCCAGACGTATCGCGGTGAGTTGTTTCTTGCCGATGTCAATCGTTATTACGACGTGAACGAGATCGAAAAATTTTTCGTCATTGTTCCCGCGCCACCTGTCTATCGAATAGTTCCAAGGTGAGTGTCTTGTTCGCTAAGAATTCCTCCCTCTGCGCTCGACATATCAAGGCACTTGCCGCGCGACATTGTTCACCAAATCAACTTCCAGAAAGCGATTCAGCGGCACGTTGAGAAACGTGTACGCTTTTTTATTCAACCGTGTATTCGTCGGGCGAGTAGGGCAAAAGCGGCTCACGCACGTCCGCGTGATACGATTGAGTCAAATCGAGATCGCCGTCGTTGTCGAGATCGCACAGCGTGATGCCCCGGTCCTGCCCTGTCCTTGTTCGAGTCGTGATAGAACCCGCCGAACTCTGGCACGCGTTCTGTCCCGCCGATGTCGTTGAACACGCCGTTCTCAAGACGATTTCCCCTCGGCTGAAAGCGGACAAGTGCGGGGAAACGTTTCCGGAGTTGTGGGCAGAGTTGGGGAGTGAGCAGTAGGCAGGAGGCAGGAGACGGGAGGCGGTGGGCAGTGGGCAGTGTTCAGTGGACAGTGTTCAGTGGGCAGTGTTCGGTAGGCAGTGTTCAGTAGGCAGTGGGCAGTGGCGCGCGTCCTTCGTCTTTGGCACCCCTAGCACATTTGGCTCGTTTGGCGCGTTTGGCACCTTTGGCACCTTTGGCTCATTGGTTCATTGGCTCATTTGTCATTCGCGCGATGATTTTGCGATTCGCGGCGGGAAAGGCGTAGCGCGTCAGATCGCGCGGCGCGACCCATTTCCATGCCGCGCAGCCCAGCGCGCGCGGGCGTCCGCGCACCCAGCGACACTGAAACGCGTGTAGCGTGATTTTGAAATGCGAATACGCGTGCTCTACTGTTGCCATCTTTTCCCCCACCGCGATTTCAATCCCCAGTTCTTCGCGCACCTCGCGCGCGACACACGCGGCGAGCGATTCGTTTTTGCGGCGATGTCCGCCGGGAAATTCCCACAGTCCCCCTAACAGTTTTTCGGCGGGACGCTGCGCAATCAAAATCTTGCCGCGCTTCCAGATGATGCCAATGGCAATGTCATAGTGCGGTAGTTTTTTCTTGACGCGTTTTGCTGGCAGTTGGTCTTGTAGGTTCAAGCGTCGCGCGGCGCACCCGCGCGCGAGCGGACAGGCGGCGCAGCGCGGCTGGCGCGGCGTGCAGAGCGTCGCGCCCAGTTCCATCAACGCCTGATTGAATTCGCCGGCGCGTCCGCGCGGCAAGAGATTTTCCGCGCGTTGCCACAACTCTTTTTGCGTGCGCGCGCTCTTTGGATCGCCGGTGATGTTGAAATAGCGGCACAGCACGCGCGTCACATTCCCATCCACCACCGGCGCGTCGCGTCCAAACGCGATGCTGGCGATCGCGCCTGCCGTGTACCGCCCGATGCCGGGGAGCGTCAACAGGTCCTCGACCGTGCTGGGAATTTCGCCACCGAGCCGCGCGACGATTTCCTGCGCGGCGCGATGCAGGTTGCGCGCGCGGGCGTAATACCCTGCACCCTCCCACACCTTGAGCACCTCGTCCAGCCGTGCGGACGCGAGCGCGCGCACGTTCGGAAAGCGCGCGAGGAAACGCGCATAGTACGGAATCACCGTCGCCGCTTGCGTCTGTTGCAGCAGCGTCTCGGCGATCCACACGCGGTAGGGATCGTGTGTGTCACGGCGCCAGGGGAGATCGCGCTTGTGCTGCGCGTACCAGGTGAGGAGTTTGGAGGTGAAAGAGGAGGGTGGCATGGTGTGTATTGCGTATTGCGTAATGCGTGAAACGTGATGCGTGTCTAATCACTAATCACTAACCACTAACCACTAACCACTAACCACTGTCTCCCGCCTCCCGCGCCCGCCACTCGTCGCGCAAGATGCACATCAGGATTTCGTCGTGAAATTTGCCTTCGCGATACAAGCCCTGTCGGCGAACGCCATCGCGCTGAAAGCCGACTTTAGCGTAGGCGTGCTGGGCGCGCGTGTTGAAATCGTACACCCACAACTCGACGCGATTCAGCCCCAGTTCGTCGAACGCATAACGCAAGCACGTGCGCGTCGCATCGGTGCCGTACCCCTTGCCCCAGTAATTCCTGTCGCCAATGAAAATGCCAAACATCGCGCTGCGATTCTTCCAATCAATGCGATGCAATCCACAGTTGCCGATTAACTGATTCTCCGCGCGCGTCAAAATCGCAAAGACGATGTTGTCCCGGTCTTTGCCGCGTGATTCGAACCATTCCGTTTCGGCTTCGATGTTCAGCGGGAGCGGAACGCCCGGCATCAAAAAGCGCGCCACCTCCCAATCGTTCAACCACTCGACGTACTTGGGCAGATACTCGCGTTGTACGGGACCAAGAATCACTTTTTCGCCGTGAAACATTGTGTCCTCCAATTCTGGATTTTCGATCGCCGACTTTCTATTGGAAACTGTCCACTATGAAGGATGATATGCAGCAGTCGGCGGTCATCCGTCGGCGGTCGTACTTGCAGAGTATAGCACGAGTTTACGCGACAAACAATTTGGGGAAATTCTACAAACGCGGTAGAATGGAAGCAATCGAAAATCGCAAATCAGAAATCGCAAATGAGGTAACGGATGCGTGAGTTTATGGATGGCGCCGAAGCGCTGGTGCGTGGGGCGTTGAAGGCAGGATGCAATTTCTTCGCCGGCTATCCCATCACACCGGCAACACCGATTATGCTCAAGATGCTGCGCGAACTGCCCAAAGTAGGTGGCATCGGCATGCAGGGCGAAGACGAGATCGCGAGTATCGGAATGTGCATTGGTGCGGCGATGACGGGAATGAAAGCGATGACCGCGACATCGGGCCCCGGCATCAGTTTGTATTCCGAAAATATCGGCATGGCGATTATGGGCGAGGTGCCGCTTGTCATCGTGGATGTGATGCGCCTGGGACCGGCGACCGGCGGCGCGACAACGGTCTCGCAGGGCGATGTGCAATTCTTGCGCTGGGTCACGAGTGGCGGTTTTCCCATCATCGCGCTGTGTCCCGCCAGCATCGCCGATTGTTATACGCTGACGCAGCGCGCGTTCAATCTGGCAGAACGTTTTCGTACGCCGGTGTTCATCGCGACGGACAAGGAAATGATCACCGCGCAACAAACCGTCGAGACCGATACATTCGAGGACGTGGACATCATCGAGCGCGCGCGTGCGCCAGAGGAAGGCACGTTCGTACCGTACCACGTCAAAAAGTTAGCCGACGTGCCCCTGTTCGCGCCGATTGGTGGCGCGCATCTCACGCGCCTCACGACTTCGATGCACGATGAGCACGGGATGCTGACGAAGAAACCCTCGAACGTGAATCGGACGAGTCGGCATCTCTACCAGAAAATCGAAACGCATCGCGACGAGTTAGAGTTGGTGAAACTCGATGCGCAGGAGGGCGCGCGCACGCTGATCGTCGCGTACGGCATCAGCGCGCGCTCGGCGATGGAAGCGCTGCGACTCGCGCGCGCGGCAGGCAAGCGCGTTTCGATGCTCACGATTCAATCGCTCTGGCCCCTGCCCGAGCAATCGTTGCGCGCGGCATTGCGCGGCAACATCGCCGCGTCGGTAGAACCGGGGGACGAATCGCGCTCCTCGGTTTCGCGCGTGGGACCGCCGAGCATCACGCGCCTCATCGTACCCGAGTTGAACTTTGGTCAGTATCGTATGGAAATCGAGCGCGTCGCGCTGTTGTTCGATTCGCGCCTCGAAGTGATTGGCGTGAATCGTGTGGACGGCGAATTGATTGCTCCATCAGAGATTGCGGAACTGGTGCTCTAGTCCCGCCAGGGAGAAATCACAATGGCTCGCATTGCGTTAGTGACTGACAGCGCGGCGTGCGTTCCGAATGCGCTGAAACAAGAACTGGACATTTATCAGGTCGCGTTTGAATTGGTGTGGGAAGGTCAGACGTATCGCGATGGAGTGGATTTGACGCCGGCGGAATTTTACAAACGCTTTCGTCAGACGCGCGTCTATCCGACGACAACGCAACCGCCTCTGGGGGCGTTCCTGACGTTGTACACCGAACTCGGTGAGCGGTACGATGCGATTGTTTCGATTCACGTTTCGGGCGATATGACCGGCACCGTGCGCACCGCGCGCTTGGCAGCAGAACAGATTGAGCGCGTACCGATTCGCGTACTCGATTCGCGCACCGCGACGATTGCCGAAGGATTCGTGGTGCTGGCGGCGGCGCGCGCGGCAGCCGCAGGCGCTTCGCTGGAGGAGGTGGTTGCTGAAGCCGAGCGCGTCATCCGCAAGGTGGATTTTTTCGCCACGCTGAAAACACTGGAGCACATTCATCGGGGCGGACGTCTGGGCGAAGCGGCAATCCTCCTGGGCAATCAATTGCACATCGTTCCGATTTTGAATCTCAAGCAGGGACGCGTGAGCATCGTAGGGCTGACGCGTTCGTGGAAGCACGCGCTTGAGGAAATTTTGAATCTGGCGACGCAGCGCGTGGGGGAGCGGCGTAATGTGCATGCTGCCGTTTTTCACGGCGATGTGCCGGACGACGCGCTGTGGTTGCGTGACCAATTTCTGGCGCGCGTCCCCTGCGTGGAATTTTATCTCACCGAGTTTACGCCCGTGATGGGCGCGCACACGGGACCGGATGTGGTGGGGTTGGTGTTCTATGCCGATGATTAGTTTAAATGGTCGCACAACGACATATGCGTTGGTGTTCTGCTTTGCGCTGATGCTTCGCCTTGGCTGGATCGCACTCGAACCTTTGCTTGCGCCCGGTTTCGCCAATCCTCTGCGCGGCGATGCGGTGGACTATGATGCGCTGGCACAATCTCTCGTCGCAGGCCGGGGATTCACTATCAATGGAGAGCCGACGGCTTTTCGTGCCCCTGGCTATCCCTTCTTTCTGGCGTTGGTGTACTGGACGTTCGGGCATAACATTCTCATCGTGCAAATTGTGCAAGCGTTTATGAGCACGCTTGCTGTAATGCTAACGATGTATCTGGGAGAACTGGTGGGCGGGAGAAGAATCGCGCTGCTGAGCGGTATCGGTGCGGCGGGCTATCATTATTTCTTCTACGTCTCTGCGTGGCTTGTTAGCGAAACTCTCTTTCTGTTTCTGTGGGTCATCGGGCTGGTGCTGCTTACACGATTTATACAACGCGGTCAGTTTTTGCCACTCCTCTGGTCAGGCATCGCTTTTGGATTGGCAACGCTCACCCGTCCTGCCACATTGCTCGCCGTGTTGTTGTGGAGCGGAGTTGGATGGCTCGCGCTTAGACCACGACGCGTCTGGGGGATATTGTTGATGGCTACTCTACTGACAATCCTCCCCTGGACGATACGAAATTGGTTTGTGTTCGACACTTTTGTTCCAGTTTCAACAAACAGTGGCTATGTGTTCTACGGCGCAAACAATTCGGATGCGATTGGGGGACAGCGCGAGGGGTTTCCGCTCTGGCTTCCACATCTCAGCGAACCCGAACGTGATCGCGAGTACATTCGACAAGCCCTGACCTGGATCACGGCACATCCCGCCGAATTTGTGAATCTCTTGCCGAAAAAACTCGCGCGACTATGGTCGCCCCTGTCTATCTCTAGCGCAGATCGTCCTCTGGAGACGCGTTTCGATGGACTGATTTATCCATTCTGGATGATCTTCCTTGCACTTGCGATGTGGGGTTGCGCGATAGCATTCAAGCGCGAAGCCAAGACGGCAACAATCCTCACCGTGCCACTCATCGCAACAAACCTTACGGCATTGATCTTCTTCGGTAGCACGCGCTATGCTGTGCCTATGGTGCCATCGTTGCTGATCTTTGCGGCATTTGCCACGGACGCGTTGATCTGCCTGATACTCGCGCGCGTACGAGGAACATAGATGCTTGAGACGTTTTGGGGTATTCTGATTAGCTACCTCTGGGGCTCTCTCTCACCGACGAATTTTGTCGCGCGATGGCGCAGGGGAATTGACTTGCGCGCCTATGGCAGCGGCAACGTCGG